>NZ_JBIAGU010000007.1:227727-302032 GCF_042869935.1 Kitasatospora sp. NPDC006697 | reverse complement strand
CCCCCCCCCCCCCCCCCCCCCCCCCCCCCCCCCCCCCCCCCCCCCCCCCCCCCCCCCCCCCCCCCCCCCCCCCCCCCCCCCCCCCCCCCCCCCCCGCGCCCCCCCCCCCCCCCCCCCCCCCCCCCCCCCCCCCCCCCCCCCCCCCCCCCCCCCACCCCGCGGCGGCGCGCGTAGTCCGCGAGTTGGTCGTGGCCGATGCGGCCGACGGTGAAGTAGCGCGACGCGGGATGCGCGAAGATCAGTCCGCTGACACTCGCGGCCGGGGTCATCGCATAGGACGAGGTCAGGCCGATGCCGTGGGACCGGGCGTCGAGCAGGTCGAAGAGCTGCTCCTTCTCGGAGTGGTCCGGGCTGGCCGGGTAGCCGAGGGCGGGCCGGATGCCCCGGTACCGCTCGGCGTGCAGGTCCTCCAGCGTCGGAGCGGCCCCGGGCTCGAACCACGCCCGGCGTGCCTCCAGATGCGCGTACTCGGCGAACGCCTCGGCCAGCCGGTCGGCGAGCGCCTTCACCATGATCGCCCGGTAGTCGTCCTGCTCCGCCTCGTATCCGGCGGCCAGCGCCTCCGCGCCGTGGACGGCGACGGCGAAGCCGCCGAGGTGGTCGCCGGACGGGGCCAGGTAGTCCGCAAGGCAGCGGTTCGCCCGCCCCTCGGGCTTGGCGGTCTGCTGACGCAGCATCGGGAACCTGGTCCCGTCGACCACCAGATCGTCCCCTTCGGCGTGCGCGGGCCAGAAGGCGAGGACCCCGCGGGCCCGGAGGGCGTCGTCGGCGACGATCTTGTCCAGCATGGCGTTGGCGTCGTCGTACAGCGTGCGGGCCTCCTCCCGGTCGAGGATCGCCGGGAACTTGCCCTTCAGCCCCCAGGCCAGGAAGAGGAACTGCCAGTCGATCAGCTCGCGGAGCGCGCCCAGGTCCGGAGCCAGCGGGCGGGTGCCGGTGAACGAGGGGGTCGGGAGGTCGGTGAAGTCGACCGCCTCCCGGTTGGCCCGCGCCTGCTCGAGGGTGAGCAGCGCGGTCCGCTGCCGGTCGGCGTGCCGCTCGCGCAGCCGCTCCTGCTCCTCCCGGTTGGCGGCGTCCAGCTCGCGGGCCCGGTCCTCGTCGAGCAGGTCCGACACCACGCCGACCACCCGCGACGCGTCGAGGACGTGCACGGTCGGGTGGTCGTACTCCGGGGCGATCCGCACCGCCGTGTGCTGCTTGGAGGTGGTCGCGCCGCCGATCAGCAGCGGCAGGCTGAGGCCCCGCCGCCGCATCTCGGTGGCGACCGCCGCCATCTCGTCCAGCGACGGGGTGATCAGCCCGGAGAGGCCGATCACGTCGGCGCCCTCCGCGATCGCGGTGTCCAGGATCTTCGCCGCCGGCACCATCACGCCGAGGTCGACGACCTCGTAGTTGTTGCAGCCGAGCACGACGCCGACGATGTTCTTCCCGATGTCGTGGACGTCCCCCTTGACGGTGGCGAGCACGACCTTGCCCCGCCCCCGGCCGGCCTCCTTGTCCTGCTCCAGGAAGGGTTCGAGGTACGAGACCGCGCGCTTCATCACCCGGGCGCTCTTGACCACCTGCGGGAGGAACATCCGGCCGGAGCCGAACAGGTCGCCGACGACCTTCATGCCGTCCATCAGCGGCCCCTCGATCACGTCGAGCGGACGGCCGAGCAACTGCCGCGCCTCCTCCGTGTCCTCCAGCACGAAGTCGACGATGCCGTGGACCAGCGCGTGGCCGAGCCGCTCCTGGACCGTGCCCTGCCGCCAGGACAGGTCGACCTCCCGCTTGGTCCCGCCACCGGTGACCGTGGAGGCGAAGGCGACCAGCCGGTCGGTGGCGTCCGGACGCCGGTCGAAGAGCACGTCCTCGACCAGCTCCAGCAGGTCCGCCGGGATGTCCTGGTAGACCGCCAGCTGACCGGCGTTCACGATGCCCATGTCCAGGCCGGCCCGGACGGCGTGGAAGAGGAAGGCCGAGTGCATGGCCTCCCGTACCCGGTCGTTGCCCCGGAACGCGAAGGAGAGGTTGGAGATGCCGCCGCTGACCCGCGCTCCCGGGCAACGCCGCTTGATCAACGGCAGGGCATCGAGAAAGGCCTTGGCGTACCCGTTGTGCTCCGGGATGCCGGTGGCGACCGCGAGCACGTTCGGATCGAAGACGATGTCCGTCGGTGCGAAGCCGATCCGCTCCACCAGCAGGTCGTAGGCGCGGGCGCAGATCTCCACCTTGCGCTCGGCCGTGTCGGCCTGGCCCTGCTCGTCGAAGGCCATCACCACGGCGCCGAAGCCGAAGCCGCGGATCCGCTCGGCCTGCGCCAGGAACTCCGCCTCACCCTCCTTGAGGCTGATCGAATTGACGATGCCCTTGCCCTGGACGCAGGCCATGCCGGCCTCCAGCACGCTCCACTTGGAGCTGTCGATCACGATCGGGATCCGGGCGATCTCCGGCTCCGTCGCGATCAGGTTGAGGAAGGCGGTCATCGCCCGCTCGCCGTCGAGCAAATCGGCGTCCATGTTGACGTCGAGCAGGTTGGCACCGCCGCGGACCTGTTCCAGGGCCACGTCGAGCGCGGCCTGGAAGTCGTCCGCCTCGATCAGTCGCCGGAACCGGGCGGAGCCGGTGACGTTGGTGCGCTCGCCGATCATCACGAAGCCGGTGTCCGGGCCGATCTCGAACGGCTCCAGGCCGCTGAACCGGGTGCGGGCCGGCGGATCGGGCAGCGCCCGCGGCGGGACGCCGCGCACCGCGGCGGCGATCCGCTCGATGTGCTCCGGCGTGGTGCCGCAGCAGCCGCCGACGATGTTGACCAGGCCCTCGCGGGCGAACTCCCCGAGCAGCCGGGCGGTCTCCTCCGGAGTCTGATCGTACCCGCCGAAGGCGTTGGGCAGTCCGGCGTTGGGGTGGCAGGCCACCCGGGTCCCGGCGATCCGGGCCAACTCGGTGACGTACGGCCGGACCTCCGCCGCACCCAGGGCGCAGTTCACCCCCACCACCAGGGGATCGGCCCACTCGACGGACCGCCAGAACGCCTCCACGGTCTGGCCGGACAGGGTGCGGCCGCTGAGGTCGACGATGGTGACGGAGAGCCAGATCGGCAGCTCTGGAGCGGCCTCCCGGGCCGCCGCCACCGCCGCTTTGGCGTTGAGGGTGTCGAAGATGGTCTCGATCATGAGCAGGTCGACGCCGCCCTCGGCCAGCGCGGCGATCTGCTCCGCGTAGGCCGCCTTGACCTGGTCGAACGTGACTGCCCGGAACGCCGGGTCGTCCACCTTCGGGGACAGCGACAGGGTGACGTTCAGCGGCCCGACCGAGCCGGCCACGAACCGGCCGCCGGCCTCGTCCGCCGCCTGTCGGGCCAGTTGGGCGCCGCGCCGGTTCATCTCGGGCACCAGGTGCTCCAGGCCGTAGTCGGCCTGTCCGATGCCCGTCGCGGTGAAGGTGTTGGTGGTGATGATGTCCGCGCCCGAGGCCAGGTAGCGCCGATGGACGTCGAGGATCAGGTCCGGCCTGGTCAGGTTGAGCAGGTCGGGATCGCCCGTGACGTCGTGCGGGTGCTGCTCGTGGACCAGCTCGCCGCGGTAGTCGGCCGGGCCGAGCCCGAGGCCCTGCAGGAGGGTGCCCCAGGCGCCGTCCAGCACGGGGATCCGCTCGTCCATCAGCTGCCGCAGTGCCGTGCTCACGTCTGTCCGACGCTGGGATTCATGCATCTCGACCTCCGTCGCTAGATACGTCGGAGGCGCCCTTGGGATCGTGATACCGGGTGAGCGTGGCGGGCGGAGCCCGTTGCAGCGCCTCTCGACCTGGCATTCGTATGCAGTGGAACGCATGCACTCTAGCAGCGGCTCCGGGTTCGGCCGAGTAACCCTCGTGCGGTGGCGAGAAGTTGCCGAGCAGCTGCCGCCGGAGCCGCCGTCGGTCCGGCCCCGCCGTTCCTAGGGTGATCACGAAGAGCCACCAGAGGAGTGACTGCCTGTGATCCCGCTGTCCCCGGCCCAGCAGCGGCTGTGGTTCCTGAGCCGGCTGGAAGGCCAGTCGGCCTGGTACAACGTCCCCGTCGCAGTGCGGCTGCGCGGCGACCTCCACCGGGAGGCTCTCCGGCTCGCCCTGGACGACCTGACGCAGCGTCACGAACCGCTGCGCACCAGCTACCCGGCGCCGGGCGGCGGTCCGGAGCAGCGTCGCCACGATGCCGTGCGGGTGGCGCTGCCGGTGCTCCCGGTCACCGAGGACCGGATCCCCGCCACGGTCGCACGGCTCGCCGCCGAGCCCTTCGACCTGGCGGTGGACCTCTCGCTCCGTGCCCACCTGCTCGCGGTCGACGCGCGCGATCATGTGCTCGTCCTGGTGATCCACCACATCGCCACGGACGGCGCCTCGACCGGCCCGCTCTTCCGGGACCTGGCCACGGCGTACCGGGCCCGCTGCGGCGGGACGGCGCCCGACTGGGATCCGCTGCCCGTGCAGTACACCGACTACACGCTGTGGCAGCTGGCGCAGCTCGGCGACGAAGCCGATCCGGACGGCCCGGCCGTGCGGCAACTGGCCTTCTGGCGCACGGCCTTGTCCGGCCTGCCCGACGAGGCGACGCTGCCGCCGGACCGGCCCCGCCGAGCAGTGGCGTCCGGCCGGGGCGCCCTGCACACCGTGCGCTGTCCGGCCGGGACGCACGCAGGCCTCACCGAGCTGGCGCGGGAGACCGGCACCACCCTCTTCATGCTCTTCCAGGCGGCCACCGCCGTGCTGCTCGCCCGGTCCGGCGCCGGATACGACGTGCCGATCGGCTCCTTCGCCGAGGGGCGTCCTGACGAGGCGCTGGAGGACCTGGTCGGCTTCTTCGTCAACACCCTGGTGCTGCGCACCGACCTCGGTGGCGACCCGACCTTCCGTCAACTGCTGAACCGGGTCCGCCAGACGGACCTCGCCGCGTGGGACCACCAGGACCTGCCCTTCGACCGCATCGTCGAGGAGGTCAACCCCCGGCGCTCGGCCGCGCGGCACCCGCTCTTCCAGGTCCTGGTGACCCAGGAGGAGGTGCCCGCCGCACCCGAACTGCACGGCCTGGCCACCTCGCTGGAGCCGGTGGGCCCGGGACCGGCCAAGTTCGACCTGGGCATCGTCTTCACCCCGCGGCACGGACCCGGCGGGGAACCCGCTGAACTGGAGCTGACCGTCCACTACGCCACCGACCTGTACGACCTGCCCACCGTCCGGGACGCGGCCGACCGCCTGGTCCGGGTGCTGCGTGCGATGGTGACGGACCCGGATGCGCGGGTGGGCGGCGTCGAACTCCTCGCCCCCGCGGACCGGCGGACGATCCTCGCGGCCTGGAACGACACCGCCCGCGACCTCCCGCGCGAGGTGCTGCCGGAGCCGGTCCAGCGGCAGGCCGCGGCCACCCCCGGCAGGATCGCCCTCAGCTCGGGCGAGGCCGTCCTGACGTACGGTGAACTGAACTCCCGCGCCAACCGGTTGGCCCACCACCTGATCGGCGCCGGGGTCGGACCGGAGTCCCTGGTGGCACTGGCACTGCCGCGGTCGCCGGAGCTGCTGGTGGCGCTGCTGGCGGTGGCGAAGGCGGGCGGCGCCTACCTGCCGGTGGACCACCGCCACCCGGTCGAACGGAACGCCCAGGTGCTGGCCGACGCGCGCCCGGCCTGCCTGATCAGCACGTCGGCGGTGGCCGCGGAGCTGCCGGCCGGCGGCGCGCCGCGGCTGCTGCTCGACCACCCGGACACCCGCCGCGCGCTGGCCGGCCGGCTCGACACCGACCCCGGCGAGCGGGACCGGCTCGGCCCGCTCACCCCCGACCACCCCGCCTACGTGCTCTACACCTCGGGGTCCACCGGGCGGCCCAAGGGCGTCGTGGTGACCCATGCGGGCCTGGCCAACTTCCTCGCCGCGATGGCCGAGCAGGTGCCGCTCGGCCCCGACGACCGGCTGCTCGCGGTGACCACCGCCGCCTTCGACATCGCCGCGCTGGAACTGTTCCTGCCGCTGCTCGCCGGGGCCCGCGTGGTGCTCGCCGACGAGCGGACGGTGCGCGATCCCGCCGCGCTCGCCGCCCTCGCCCGGACCTCCGGCGCCACCGTGCTCCAGGCCACCCCGTCGCTCTGGCAGGAACTGCTGGAGACCGACCCGGACGCCGTCCGCGGCCTGCGGAAGCTGGTCGGCGGCGAGGCCCTGCCGGTCTCGCTGGCCGGGCGGCTGGCCGACGGGGACGGTGCGGCGCTCAACCTCTACGGCCCGACCGAGACGACCGTCTGGTCCACCTGCGCCGTCGTGACGCCCGCCGGCCCGGTGTCGATCGGCCGGCCGGTGGCCAACACCCGCGCCTACGTGCTGGACGAGGCGGCGAGACCGGTCCCGGTCGGCGTCCCGGGCGAACTCCACCTGGCCGGTGCCGGACTGGCCCGCGGCTACCTCGGCCGGCCCGGCCTGACGGCGGAACGCTTCGTCGCCGACCCCTTCGGCCCTGCCGGCACGCGGATGTACCGCACCGGCGACCTGGTCCGGTGGAACCGGGACGGCAGCCTGGCCTTCCTCGGCCGGGTCGACCACCAGGTGAAGATCCGCGGGCACCGGATCGAGCTGGGCGAGGTGGAGGCCGCCCTCGAGGCCCATCCCTCGGTGGTCCGCGCCGCCGCGGTGGTCCGCGAGGACCGTCCCGGGGATCCCCGGCTGGTGGCCTACGTGGTGCTGGAACCCGGCGCCGAGGATCCGTCGGCCTCGCTGCGCGCCTTCCTCGGCCGGCGGTTGCCCGGCCCCGCGGTGCCGTCCGCGACCGTCCTGCTGCCGAGGCTGCCGCTGACCCCCAACGGCAAGCTCGACCGCCGGGCGCTGCCCGCCCCCGAGCCCGGCACGGCCCCGGGGGCACGCGGCCCGCGCAGCCCGCGGGAGCGGGCGCTTTGCGCCCTGTTCGCACAGGTCCTCGGCGTGCCGGAGGTCGGCGTCGACCAGGACTTCTTCGAACTGGGCGGCCACTCCCTGCTGGCCATGCGCCTGATCGGCCGGATCCGCGCGGAGCTGGGCGCGGACCTGACGATGCAGAGCCTGTTCGAGGCGCCCACCGCGGGCGGGCTGGCGACCCGGCTCGACGGACCCGCCGGGGACCCGTACGCCCACGTCATCGAGTTGCGCCGGGGGAGCGGCGGCCGGCCGGTGTTCTGCGTCCACCCGGTCGGCGGGCTCGCCTGGTGCTACGCGGCGCTGCTGCCGTACCTGGAGGCCGACGCCCCGGTCTACGGGCTGCAGGCCACCGAGAGCCACGGCAGCTTCCCCCCGGTCGCCTCGCTGGCCGAGTTGGTCGACCGGTACGCCGAGCTGATCACCGCCACCCGGGCCGAGGGGCCGTACGTCCTGCTGGGCTGGTCGCTGGGCGGCCGGCTGGCCTACGAGATCGCGCACCGGATCGAGGCCGCGGGCCGGCCGGTCGACCTCGTCGTCATGTTCGACTCCTGGCCCGAGGAGTCCGCCGAGGGGCTGGACCTCTCCGATGCGGAGTTCGCCCGCTGGCTCGCCGGGGAGGCGAGCGGTGGCGGGCCCGACGGTCCGGCCGACGACCGCCAGGCCGGCGCGCTGGCCGCTGCGGCCCGGGCCATCACCGCCCTGCTCGGGCCGCCGACGACCGGCGGATACCGGGGCCGGGTGCTGAGCATCGCGGCATCCGGCACGGTCGAGGAGCGCGGACCGGTCGACCTGGCCTGGCAGCCCTACCTCGGCCGCGCCGAGCACCACGTGGTGCGGGCGCGCCACCAGGAGATGATGAGCGCGCCGGCGGTCGCCCAGGCGGGACCCGTCCTCCGGGCGGCGCTCGACCGTCCGGGAACCGCCGGAACGGTCCGCGGAAGCGTGCGGTGAGGGCGCCGGATGACTCCCGACAAGCTGCCGATCTCCTGCCGCCGCTGCTGCCGACCGCCACTTCGCAGGTCTCCTACTGTCCGTCAGGTGACCAATAGCAGCGGAACCTGCCTGGCGATCGAACGCGCGCTGTGCGACAGCTGGACGGACCTGTTCGGCACCGCGGTCGGTCCGTACGACGACTTCTTCGACCTCGGCGGCGACTCGCTGCGGGTGGTCGACGCGGTGCTGGCTGCCCGCGGCCGCGGGATCGGACTGCGCAGCTCGATGGTCTTCCGGGCCCCCACCCCCGCACGCCTGGCCGAAGCCCTGACCGTCGGAGCGGCCGGGCAGGACGGGCCGGACGGCGCCGAACCGCCGGCCGCGCTGACCGCCGGGGGCGAGCGGACCGAGGACGGCACCGACCCGCTGCCGCCGCCCGCTGCGGGCGCCGGCGCGCCCGGGCCCGAACCCCTCTTCCTCGTCCACTCCGACCACCTCTTCGGCGCCGAGCACGAGGCCGTGCGGGCCTGGTCCGCGGGGCGGCCGGTGCACGGGCTCCGCACGCCGGGCACCACCGCCGGCACCGCGCCCTGGCAGGGCGGAGTCGAGGAGTTGGCCGACCGTTTCGCGGCCGAGGTCACGCGGATCCAGCCCGCCGGTCCGTACTCCCTGGCCGGCGTGGGCAGCGGGGCGGTGCTCGCCTTCGAACTGGCCCGTCTGCTGAACGCCTGCGGCCGGGAGACCGCCTTCCTCGCCCTGGTCCGGCCGGCCGTCCCCGGCGGGCAGGCGGGACCGGCCGACCCCGAGGAGGCGCTGCGGCGACGGCTCGCGGCGGTCACCCGCCGGTTCGGCCTGCGCGGTGACGAGAGCGCGGCGGAGGTGCTGCGCCGGATGCGCGAGGGCGGCTGGTACGACGGCTCCACCGAGGCGGCCGAACTGCCCCGGCTGCAGCGGGCGGCGGCCGCGCTCGCCGCGGCGGTGGCCCGGTACCGGCCCGGGCCCTACGCCGGTCCCGCGGTCCTGGTGCAGGACGCCCGGGACGCGGAGGGCACCGAGCAGGTCTGGGGTCCGGTGCTCGGCGACTGCCCGGTGCACTGGACCGAGTACGGCCTGGAGGCGCTGCGGCCGGTGGTCGCCGACGCCGAGGCGACCCGCTTCCTGGCCGAGGAGTTCGCGCGGTCCGCCACCGGCCAGGCACCCCGTCCGCGGTACCCGAGTCCGTCAGGAGAGCAGTGAGCACGCAGCCCGAAGCCGTCCGGCCCCGCCCGGCCCTCCGCTTCCGCCCCACGCAGCGCAGCTGGCTGGTCCGGAGCAGGCGGGTCGCCGATCCCGCGCTGCGGGTCGTCTGCCTGCCGCACATCGGGGGCGGCGCCGCCCTCTACAGCGCCTGGGCCGACCGGCTGCCGCCCCGGGCCGAGCTGTGCGCGGTGCGGCTCCCCGGCCGGGAGAACCGGTTCGAGGAACCGCCCATCGAGGATATGCCCGCCCTGCTGGACGGCCTGGAGGAGGCGCTGGCCCCGCTGCTCGACCGGCCCTACCTGCTGTTCGGGCACTGCTCCGGCTCGCTGATCGCCTTCCACCTGACCCGGCGGCTGCGCGCGGCCGGCCGGCCGCTGCCCGCCCGGCTCGTGGTCACCTCGATCGAGGCGCCGGCGGGCCGGGTGATCGAGGACCCGCTGCACCTGCTGCCCCGGCCCGAGCTGTTCCGCCGGTTCGCGGACTACGGCGGCATCGCCCACGACGTCCTCGAGGACCCGGAGCTGATGGCCGTGTTCGAGCCCACCATCCGCGCGGACTACAGGCTGGTCGAGCGGGTGCCGTACACCCCCGAGCCCGCGCTGGAGGTTCCGCTCACCGTCATCGGCGGTGTCGACGACCGCTTCACGCCCTACGAGTCGCTGGCCGCCTGGCGGCACGAGACCACCGAAACCTTCTCGCTCCACCTGCTGAAGACGGGGCACTTCGTGCTGGACGAAGCCGCCGGGATCGTCGCGCGGCTGGTGGCCGACCTGGAGGAGAGTCAGTCATGACCGGTCCCTTCACCCTGCCCACCGCCCGGCGCGCGGGCACCGCGCCCGCCGAGGTGTCCGTGCCGTACGGTGACCTGATCGAGGGTCTGGCCGCGCTGGGCGAAGCGGCGCACGCGCGGCTCGCGGACGTGCTGCTGGCCGCCCACGTCAAGGTGCTGCACGCGCTCACCGAGGACGGGGACCGGCACGCCGAGCTGGAGCTGCCCGACGGGCGCCCGGGGACCGTGCCGCTGCGGCCGGTCCCGGCGAGCTGGCGGCTGCTGGTGCGGCGGGTCGCCGAGCAGGCCGCGGCGGGCGAGCCCGGCACGGCGGCCGGCGGCGGCCGGGTCCTCTTCGTGCCCCGGACGCGCGGCACCGCGCCGTCCGACGAGCCCGGCGTGACGGTCACCGTCGACCAGGGGCGGCTGCGGCTGAGGGCCGGCGCCGACGGGCCGGACGCGGCCGGGCTGGGCGCGCTGGCCGCCCGGTACCGGCCGGTCCTGGAAGCGATGGCGGCCGACCCGGACGGCGATGCCCGGGCCGCCCGGCTGCCGGCCGCGGAGCGGGACAAGCTGCTGCACGCCTGGAGCCGTGGACCGGGCGCCGAGCGCGCGGCGCGGGGCGTCGACGTCCTCATCAGGGCCCAGGCCGCCCGGACCCCGGACGCCGTCGCCGTTCGCTGGGCCGGCGGGAACCTGACGTACCGTCAACTGGTGGAGCAGGCCAATAGGATGGCTCACCAGCTCAGCGCCCTCGGGGCCGGCCCCGGCCGGCTGGTCGGAGTCTGCCTGCGCCGCGGCCCCGAGCTGCTGCCGGCCGTGCTCGGGATCTGGTCGACGGGCGCCGGCTACCTGCCGCTGGGACCGGAACTGCCAGCCGAACGACTGAAGTTGATGACAGAGGCGGCCGGCTGCGAGTTGGTCGTGACCAGCACCGAACAACTTCCGGCGCTCGGCGCGCCGGCGGGCGCCCGGTACCTGCTGACGGACCGGGACCGGGCGGCGATCGAGGCCCGTCCGGCCACCGCACCGCCGACCCCGGACGACCCGGGCCGACTCGCCTACGTCATCTACACCTCGGGCTCCACCGGCGTGCCCAAGGGCGTGCTGGTCGACCACCGCGGCCTGGCCAACTACCTGCTGTGGACCGCCCAGGCCTACGCCGGCCGGGGCACCGGCGGCTCGGCCTTCTTCTCCTCGATCTCCTTCGACCTCGGCATGCCCAGCCTCCTCACACCGCTGCTCACCGGACAGTCCGTGCACCTGCTGCCCGATCCCATCGACCTGGCGGACCTCGGCGACGAGTTGGCCGCCGGCGCACCCTACAGCTTCCTGAAGATGACGCCCGGCCACCTCGACCTGCTCAGCCTCGACCTGGAGCCCGGCGCGGCACACCGCCTCGCGGGCCTGGTGATCGCTGCGGGCGACGCCTTCACCAGCGAACTGGCCCGGCGGTGGATCGAGCTGGCCGGCCCGGGCGGCACCGCGCTGGCCACCGAGTACGGCCCGACCGAGATCACCGTCGGCAACTCCGGGCAGCCCATCGACGAACCGCCCGGCAGCGAGCTGATCCCCCTCGGCAGCCCCATCCCCAACACCACCATGTACGTCCTCACCGACCGCCTGGAACCCGTGCCCATCGGCGTGCCCGGCGAGGTGTTCATCGGCGGCGCCGGGGTGGCGCTGGGCTACCTGAACCAGCCCCGGCTGACCGCCGAACGCTTCCTCGCCGACCCCTACGGGCCGCCCGGGGCGCGGCTGTACCGCACCGGGGACCGGGCCCGGTGGACCCGGGACGGCAGCCTGGAGTTCCTGGGCCGCACCGACCACCAGGTGAAGATCCGCGGCCACCGCGTCGAACTCGGCGAGATCCAGGCGCGGTTGCGCGAGCACCCGGCGGTTGGCGAGGTGGTCGTGATCGCTTGCGGTCCGGCCGGCCGCGCGCGCTCGCTGGCCGCGTTCGTCGTGCCCGCGCCCGGCGCGGTGTCGGAGCCGGAGCAACTGCGCGCCCACGCGGTCGCACGACTGCCGTGGTACATGGTGCCCGCGCACTTCGTCACTGTTGACCGGCTGCCCCTGACCCGCAACGGCAAGGTCGACCGGCTCGTGCTGCTCGACCTGCTCCCGCTCTGACTGGAACGCACCACTGAGAGTAGAGGCAGGAACGTGTCCGATCTCGCCGAACCCCAGGCCGGAATCGCCACCGCGGCCCGGCTGGAACTCACCGACGAGGAACGCGCCCAGCTCCATGCGCTGGCGGCGGAACTGGCCGGGGCGCCACCCGGGTTGCTCGACGACCCGGACTGGCTGGCGCTGGCGCGGCGGGCGAGCTGCCGGCTGCCCGTGCGGATCCTGGCGGCGCTGCGGCAGCTGCGCCAGGACGCCGGCCGGGCCGGCATCCTCTCGCTGCGCGAACTGCTCGCCGAGGAAGGGGCGTTGCCCGACACTCCGACCGTCCCGGACTCGGTGGAGCGGATCCCGGCGCTGCCCTCCACGGTCGCCATGCTGCTGGGCCAGCAGCTCGGCGAGGTCGTCGCCTACCGGAACGAGAAGGGCGGCGCCCTGGTGCAGAACGTGGTCCCGGTCCGCTCGCTCGCCGACTCGCAGAGCAACGCCGGATCCGTGCCGCTCGAGTTGCACAACGAGAACGCCTTCCATCCCCACCGACCCGACTTCATCGGGCTGTTGTGCCTGCGCGGTGATCACGACGGGCGGGCGGGCACGGTCGTCGCCTCGGTGCGCGACGTGCTGCCGCTGCTCGGCCCGGCGGACCTCGCGGTGCTCGGCAGCCCGCGCTTCCTGACCGAGGCCCCGCCCTCCTTCACCTCCGGCGAGGCCACCTCACCGCACCCCGTGCTCGGCGGCCACCCGTCCGACCCCGACCTCCGGGTCGACTTCAACGCCACCACGCCACTGGACGAGGAGGCCGAGGCGGCGCTCGCCCGACTCGGCGAGGCGCTGCAGGCAACCTCCTCGTCCCTGGTACTGCGGCCCGGCGAGATGGTCTTCATCGACAACCGCCTGGTGGT
This sequence comes from Kitasatospora sp. NPDC006697, assembly GCF_042869935.1. Classification (NCBI taxonomy): domain Bacteria; kingdom Bacillati; phylum Actinomycetota; class Actinomycetes; order Kitasatosporales; family Streptomycetaceae; genus Kitasatospora; species Kitasatospora sp. NPDC006697. The sequence continues at coordinate 289,168 of NZ_JBIAGU010000007.1, read as the reverse complement.
GCACGGCCGCACCGACTTCACGCCCCGGTACGACGGACGGGACCGCTGGCTGCACCGGGTCTACGTGCACCTGGACAGCCGGCGCAGCGGCCGGCACCGGAGCGGCCGCCGACCGCTGCTGGCCTGAGCGGCCGCGATGGGAGCGGAACGAAGAACCGCGGGTCGGCGGACCGGTGGAGAACCATGGACCGATACCGGAACAGGAGTGAGGATGAGCGGCCGAACTGATGGGCCCGTCGTGGTGGGCATCTCCGCGCACTTCCACGACGCGGCCTGCGCGGTGCTGGTCGGCGGCGAACTGGTCGCCGCCGCGCACGAAGAACGCTTCACCCGGGTCAAACAGGACCCGTCGCTGCCCCGCAACGCGCTCCGCGAGTGCCTGCGCACCGCGGGGCTGACGATCGCGGACGTCGACCGCGTGGCCTACTACGAGGATCCGGTCAAGAAGCTCGACCGGCAGCTCTGGCAGGCCCTCCCGATGCTCCCCGACACCCGCCCGGAGGCGCTGCACGGCCTGGACGCCGACCGGCCACTCCGCGAGATCCGCGAACTGCTGGGCTTCGACGGGCCGGTGGAGATCGTCGACCACCACCTGTCGCACGCCGCCAGCGCCTACTACTACTCCGGGTTCCCGGACTCGGCCGTCCTCACCGTGGACGCGGTGGGGGAGTGGACGACCACGGCCTGGGGCCGGGGCGAGGGCGCCGACCTCGAACTCCTCGCCGACGTCGAGTTCCCGCACTCGCTGGGGCTGCTGTACAGCACCATCACCGGCCACCTCGGCTTCGAGGTCAACGAGGGCGAGTACAAGGTGATGGGACTCGCCCCCTACGGCGAGCCCCGTTACGCCGACCGGGTCCGGCAGTTGATCGAGGTGACCCCCGAGGGCTCGTTCCGGCTCGACCTGCGGTACTTCGACTTCGCCAACTCCCGCACCATGGCGTCCCCGGCACTGACCGAACTGCTCGGCATCGCCCCCCGGGAGCCCGAGTCCCGGCTCGACCAGGTGCACAGCGACCTCGCGCGCAGCCTCCAACTGGTCACCGAGGAGGTGCTGCTGGCGCTGGCTGCCCGAGCCCGCCGGCTGACCGGCAGCGACCGGCTCTGCATGGCGGGCGGGGTGGCGCTCAACGTGGTGGCGGTGCGCCGGATCGTCGAGGAGGGACCGTTCCGCGAGGTCTTCGTGCAGCCGGCCGCCGGCGACGCCGGCGGCAGCCTGGGCGCGGCCGCCGTGGCCCACCGGCGGCTCACCGGCCAGCGGCCCGCCCAGGGCCGGATGCGCAGCGCGCTGCTCGGCCCCGGCCACTCCCCGGACGAGGTCGCCCGCACCCTCGCCGCCGCCGGCGACCGGGGCTTCCACGACTTCCGCGGGCGGGAGGAGGACCTCCTCGCCGCCGTTGCCGACCGGCTGGCGGAGGGCAAGGTGGTCGGCTGGTTCCACGGCCGCACCGAGTTCGGACCGCGGGCCCTGGGCGGCCGGTCGATCCTCGCCGATCCCCGGCGCCCGGACATGCGGGACCGGATCAACGCCTCGGTCAAGATGCGGGAGGCCTTCCGCCCGTTCGCCCCCGCCGTGCTTGCGGAGCAGGCGTCGGAGCACTTCCGCCTCGACCACGAGTCGCCGTTCATGCTGGAGACCTGCGAGGTGGTCTCGGAGCACGACCTGCCGGCCGTCACCCACGTGGACCGGTCGGCCAGGGTCCAGACCGTGACCGAGCAGGCCAACGGCCGGTTCTACCGCCTGGTGAAGGCGTTCGAGGCGCGGACCGGCTGCCCGGTCGTTCTCAACACCTCGTTCAACCTGCGCGGTGAACCCATCGTGCAGACCGCCGAGGACGCCCTGCTCTGCTTCGTCCGGTCGGCCATCGACTGCTTGGTGCTGGAGGACTTCGTGATCGACCGCGCGGACCTGCCCCAGGCGTGGCACTCCTGGTTCGGCGACACCCGCCCCCGGACGAGCAGCACCGTCAGCCACTCCGTCTACTCCTTCCTCTAGGCGGCACGCATGGACTCCAACGACCCGAACCGCTCCTACACCCGCCGGCTCAGCCGGCTGCTGTCCGCACCGGACGGCACGCTCACCCTCTCCCTGCTGCAGCAACTCGCCGCCCGCCAGGGCCGGGAGCCCGCTCCCGCCGGGCCGACCGGAGACGCCGACAGGGACACCGTCGGGATCTGGCGGCGCGCCGCGGACGGCGGGTTCGTCCGCCGTCCCGAGGCGAAGGCGGACTGGTACTTCTGGGCCGACGTGGAGCGGCTGCCGCTCACCGAGGGCCGGCGCCGGGTGCTCCTGCTCGGCGAATCGGCCGCCCGGGGCTACTTCTTCGACCCCGGCACCACCATGGCCGGGCTGATCGGCGACTGCCTGCGCCGCGTCCCCGGGCTCGCCGAACTCGACGTCATCGACCTGGCCCGGACCAATGCCGACGCCGAGGACCTGCGCCGCACCCTGCACCAGGGGATCGGCCTGGGACCGGACGCCGTGGTGGTCTACGCCGGCAACAACTGGAACTACCCCGACCTCGCCGCCGAGCAGCGGCAGCGGATCGCCGACGCGCTGCGCGAAGGGGGCTTCGCCGCGAGCCGGCGGATCTTCCACGCCGCCATGGTGGAGCGGGCCGCGGCCTTCCTCGACGAGCTGGCCGCCACGGCCCTCGCTCACGGAATCGCGGTCACCGTGGTCGTGCCGGAGTTCAATCTGGCGGACTGGCACGAGGAGCCGTACCTCGGCTGCCCGCCGCTGCCAGGCCCGGGCAACCTGGACTGGCAGCGGCTGCTGGACCGGGCTGAACAGGCGCTCGCCGCAGGCGAGTGCGCCGAAGCCGCCAAGTTCGCGGAGGAGATGATCGCGCTCGACGGCGGCGTCACGGTGGCCGCCCACCGGCTGCTCGCCGCCGCCCTGCGCGAGCGGGACCCCGAAGCTGCCGAACGCGCGTTGCTGGCCGCCAAGGACGCGGCGATCGGACGGTTCGCCACCCACTCCCCGCGCTCGCTGTCCGCCGTCCAGGAGCTGACCCGGACCAAGGCCGCCGAGCACGGCTTCGCACTGGTCGACCTGCCGGCGCTGATGCGCGAGGCCGACGATGGCCGGGTCCCCGGCCGCCGGTTCTTCGCCGACTACTGCCACCTCACCCACGAGGGGCTGGTGCTGGCCGCCGCGGAGACCGCGGCCGCCGTCGGCGCCCAGCTCACCGGCGCCACCCCCGACCGCACGGCGCTCCGCGGCGGGCTGCCCGAGCCGGCCCCGGAGGCGCACGCCGCCGCCTACTTCCTGGCGGCGATCCACAACGCCCACATGGGCCAGCCGGCGGAGATCGTCCGGTACCTGCTGGAGCGGGCCCTCACCCTGGACGGCCGGGCCGCCGCCCATTTCGCCGACTACCTCGACCACCAGGCCAGAACCGCCCCCAACTGGATCTGCGCCTCCTTCGAACGGCTCGCCTCGGTGCCCGAACTGGCCCGCTACCTCGAGGTCTCCGATCCCCAGTCGGCCGCCAAGCTCGCGGACCACGAGCTTCGCCGGCTGATGCTCGAGCTGCTCGCCGAGCGCGGGCTCGCCGACCCGGACGCCTACCGCGACCTGCTCGTCGCGGAACACGCCGCGCCCGAGGTCGACCTCCTCACGGACGTCAGCAGGGCGCCGACCTGGCGGGAGCAGCGGGGCGGCCCCGCCCAGGACCACGCCTTCGTCCTCGCCCTGACCCGGCGCACCGACAGTTGGCTGGTGCTGGCCGGCGCGGCGGAGGTCGAACTCGGCCTGACCGCGCGACTGCCCGCGGGCGAGCCCGGTGCGGGCACGGTGCAGGTCCGGGTCAACGGCGAGCAGGCGGGCGAGGTCGACCTCGGTCCGCGGTGGCGGACGGTCCGGCTGGCCCTGCCGGCCCGGTTCTGGCGCGCGGGCCTGAACACCGTCAGCCTGCACTGGCCGTTGCGCGAAGTCGACGGCGACCGGCTGCTGGAGGAGGCCGCCCGCGCGGTGGAGCGGGGCGGGACACCGCGCAGCCACCTCTGCCATGGACAGCTGGCCGCGTTCACGGCGGCCGTGCGCACGCCCTGACGGCACGCGGCGAAGGGCCTCCCGCCCCTCACCGGTCCTCGGGACCGGTGAGGGGCGGGAGGCCCTGGTCGTGGCGTGGCGGCCCGGCGGATCAGGCCGAGCGGTCCGCCCCGGGGGTCAGCTCGTAGAAGCAGGTGCGCGGGCCGGCCACCGCACTCGTGTAGATCCGCCGGCAGACCAGCTCGGTCTTCTCGAAGAGCGCGAGCCACGCCGTGCGGTCCCGCGGGATCCCCTGGGCCGTCAGGATGTGGACGAGGAAGAAGTCCGAGTCGTTCTCGCGGTTGTCGTAGCGCAGTTCCGGCTCGCCGATCAGCAGGGTCTTGCCGTTCGGCACCACCGTCGCGTACCGGTTGAGGATCTCCACGACCGCCTCGTCCCCGTCCCGGAACCGCTCGTGCAGGACGCCGAGACCGCAGATGACGTCGGCCGTCAGGCAGGGGGCGGGCCAGGTGTCCGGCGCGAACGCGTCGGCCACGAAGAACTCCACTCGGTCGGCCACGCCGCGATCGGTCGCCAACTTCCGGGCTGCTTCGATGGCGTCGGGCGCGATGTCGATGCCCACGCCGGTCAGCTCGGGGTGGCGTTCGCACAGCTCCACCAGCAGGGAGCCGCCCCCGCAGCCCACGTCCAGCAGCCGGGTGGCTCCCTTGCCGCGCATCGCGTCCATGATGATCTGGAGGTAGGAGGTGGTGGTCACGGTCCCGGAGTGGCGGCCGAGTTGGCCGTCGGCCCGGACGACGTCGCGCCCGTAGCGCGCGGCACCGGTCAGCAGGTCCGTGGTGCGCTGGGTCACCGGCCCGTAGGCCTCCAGGTAGAAGCCGAGCCGGGCCAGCGCCACGTCCGCGGTCAGCAGCTCGCCGCGGCGGGTGAGTTGGTACTTGTCCTGCCAGTGCGAGAGCACCCCGCTGACCGTCAGGTAGCGCAGGAACTCCCGCCCGTCGCACCCGTCGAGGCCCGCCAGCAGCTCGTCCGCGGCGACCGGTCCCCGGTCGCGGATCCGGTCCAGCAGCCCGGTGTTGGCCAGTGCCAGCAGGGCGTGGCAGAGGTTGAACGAGCTGATCAGCTCCGGCATGCCGGACAGGTGGTAGTCCTGCCAGCTGGTGATGCGCTGTTCGTTCCACAGTTCGATGTGCTCGGGCTGGGCACTGGAGGTGTCATGCACTGAGGCTCCTCGGCTCGGATCGTGCGCTGGTCGACCATGCCGCTCATCCGTGGATGAAACCCTTGCAGGCTACGGACGGTGGATCGGCCGACCCGGCATCTCGGACGGCAGAAGAGCGGCAGCTCACGGCCCGGGTCCGGGCCGGCCGCCGGTGCGGCGGGACTGCCGGTGAGCTGCCCATCGGCCTGCCGATGGCGGCGCGGGCCGTCTTCTAGCTTCGTGACGTGACCGATGGCCATCGGCCCGACGCGGCACCACTGTTGGACGTGACAAGGGGAAGACGACGGATGACGATCCTGCTCACTGCCGATGAGATCCGGCGCGCGACCACCATCGAAGGGGTGGTGCAGGCGCTCGACCAGGCCCACCGGGACGAGTTCCTGGGCACCACCGACATCACGGAGCGGATCAACCTCCGGTTCCCCGGCGGCTGGATGCGGTACATGGCCGCGGCGATGCCCACGCTGGGAGTCATCGGCTACAAGGCGTTCCACTTGGTGGGGAGTGCGCTGCGGATCGAGATCGCCCTGTTCGACATCGAGAGCGGTGCGCCGCTGGTCCGGATGGAGGGCAACCACCTGACCTTCCTGCGCACCGCCTCGACCGCGGCGATGGCCGCGGCGCGGATGGCACCCGAGGCGTCGGTGATCGGGATCATCGGCTCCGGACACGAGGCGCGGATGCAGGCCACCGTGCTGAGCCGGCTCCTCGACGTCCAGCGGATGTTCGTCTTCAGCCCGCGCAAGGAGCGGCGCGAGCTGTTCGCCGCGGAGCTGTCGGCGAAGCTCGGCGTCGAGATCGTGCCCTGCGAGGACGCCCCCCGCGCGACGGCGAACGCCGAGGTGATCGTGGTGGCCACCAACACCGGCGGAGCCGGTCCGGCCTTCCACGCCGACTGGATCCCGCCCACCGCGCACGTCAGCTCGACCGGCTCGACGCTCGCCGAGGAGCGGGAGCTGGACACCGGCGTGTGGCAGTACCCCGAACTGATCGTGGTGGACCGGATGCAGGCCCTCCAGGAGTCCGGCGACGCCATCGCGGCCATCAAGGCGGGCACCCTGGACCCGAGCCAGGTGATCACCCTGGCCGAGCTGTGGGGCAGGCCGGCCGACGCGCCGCGGCCGCGGCGCACCCTCTTCAAGTCCGTGGGCTCGCCGCTGCAGGACGTCGCGGTCGCGGCCTACGCCTACCGGGCCGCCATCGAGCAGGGCCTCGGAACGGAGGTGCCCGACTTCATGACGGTGAAGGAGACGATCCCCACCTGGACCGGGTACGGCGAGGAGCGCGGCCGGTGACGGGCTCCGCCGAGTTCGGGAAGACTGTCGAGATCAGCGAGGGCGTCCACGCCTACATCCAGCCGGACGGCAGCTGGCTGGTCAACAACACGGGCTTCATCGTCGGCCGGCGGGGCACCATCGGCATCGACTCGTGCGCGACCGAGAAGCGGACCCGCGCCTTCGGTGCCGCGATCGCCGCGGTCACCCCCCAGCCGGTCGGCACGCTGGTCAACACCCACCACCACGGCGACCACACCTTCGGGAACTCGCTCTTCCCCGGCGCGACGATCGTGGGCCACGAGGAGTGCCGGGCGCAGGTGATGGCCTTCGGGGCGCCCCGGAACCGCGGGGTCTGGAACGACGTGGACTGGGGAGGCTTCGAGATGGCGCCCCCGTTCCTCACCTACACCACCGGGGTCACCCTCTGGTCGGACGAACTGCGCTGCGACGTCCGACACGTGGGGATGCCCGCGCACACCACCAACGACTCGGTCGTGCACCTGCCGGAGCGCTCGGTGCTGTTCGCCGGCGACCTGCTCTTCAAGGGCGGCATGCCGTTCCTGCTGATGGGGTCGATCAGCGGCGCGATCGAGGTGCTGGAGACGGTCGTGCGGCCGCTCGGCGCGGAGACCATCGTGCCCGGCCACGGCCCGGTCTGCGGACCGGAGGTGATCGAGGAGACCCTTGGCTACCTCCGCTTCGTGGCGGCGACCGCCGCCGCGGGCAGGGCCGCGGGGCTGAGCCCGCTGGCGGCGGCCCGGGAGGCCGACCTCGGCGAGTACGGCGAACTCCTCGACGTCGAACGCATCGTGGGCAACCTGCACCGCGCCTACGCCGAACTGGACGGCGCCGCACCGGGAGCGCCCATCGACACGGCCGCGGCGTACCAGGACATGATCGCCTACAACGGAGGCCGGCCGCTCAGCTGCCATGCCTGACCGGTACCGACCGCCTCGTTGCGGCCGGCCGGACTTCACCACTGCCACTGAACTCACTACTGCCACTGAACCACTGCCACTGAGGAGGCGGCCTGTTGGCGCGACCCTGGCGGATCGCCGTCGTGGGCAGCGGTCCACGCGGGATCATGGTGACCGAGCGGCTGGCGGCCCGACTCGAACAGCAGTCGGCCGGAAGGCCGGTGGAGATCCACCTGATCGACGAGGTGGAGGTCGGTTGCGGTCGGATCTTCCGCACCGACCAGCCGGACTGGTTCCTGATGAACACCACGCCCGGCATCATCTCGCTCTTTTCCGGCACGCCGGATGACGGGCCCGCTCGGGCCGGCGCGGGACCGTCGTTCGCGCAGTGGTGGTCCGCCGAGGACCCCGCGGGTTACCCGGGACCGGACGGCTACGCGCCCAGGGCCCGCTACGGCCGCTACCTGCGGTTCGCGCTGGACGCCGTCGAGTACGGACTGCCCCCGCACGCACGGCTGTTCCGGGTCCGGGCGACGGTCTCGGACCTCGTCCCGGTGGAGCGCGGGTACCGGCTGCGGCTGGGCGGCGGGGAACACCTGGTGGTGGACCGGGTGGTGCTCGCCACCGGCCACGCCAGGCCGCTGCCGGGCGGTGCCCGGCCCGAGCTGGCCGCCTTCGCCGCCCGGCACGCCGGCCTCGGCTACCTCAGCGGCGACTCGCCCGCCGACATGCCGCTCGACACCGTTCCGGCCGGGGCGGTCGTCGGGATCCTCGGGCTCGGGCTGTCGTTCTACGATGTCATGGCCGCGTTCACGCTGGGGCGGGGCGGCCGGTTCGGCGAGGGCGCGGACGGGGAGCTGGTGTACCGGCCCAGCGGCGAGGAGCCGGTGATGGTGGCCGGCTCCCGCAGCGGAATGCCGCTGCTCGCCAAGCCCGTGAACCGCAAGCCGCCCGGAACCGCCCGCAAGCCGGTGGTCTTCACGCCCGACCGGATCCGCCCCCGGACCCCCGGCGCGCCGCTGGACTTCGCGACCGAGGTCGCGCCCTGGCTGATGGCCGAGGTGGAGCTGGTCTACCGTGCGACCGCGCTGCGCCGGTCGCACGGGGACCGGGCGGCCGAGGAGTTCACCGCCGAGGTGGCCCGGTCCCAGGAGTCCGGCCCGCCCGACGTGGTGGCGATCGCCGCCCGGCACGGCGTCGAGGACCTGCCGGCCCTCGACCTGGCGGCGCTGGCCCGGCCGTTCGCGGGGCGCGCCTTCGACCGCGCCGAGGAGTTCGACCGGGCGCTCGCAGAGCTGCTGCGCGAGAGCGTCCGGGAGGCCGAGCGCGGCAACGTGGACTCGCCGCTGATGGCGGCGATGGACGCCGTGCGGGAGGCCCGGGTGGCGGTGCGCAAGGTGGTCGACTTCGGCGGCCTGCACCCGGCCTCGCACCGCGACGACTTCCTCGGCTCGTTCGCCCCGGCCAGCTCCGCGCTGGTGGCCGGACCACCGCCGGTCCGGGTCCGGCAGGCGCTGGCCCTGCTGGCCGCCGGCCTGCTGCGGGTGGTGGGTCCCGACGCGCGGATCGCCGCGGACCCGGGACTCGGCCGGTTCACGATCGACTCGCCCGCCGTGCCCGGGTCACGGACGCCGGTGGAGGTGGTGGTCGACGCCCGGGTCCCGGTGCCCGACCTGCACGGCGATCCGGCCCCGCTGACCAGGAGCCTGCGGGCGCGCGGGCTGTGGACCGAGTTCGTCAACCGCGACGCCCGGCAGTCCTTCCCGACCGGCGGCGTCGCGGTCACCAGGGCCCCGTTCCACCCGGTGGGCCGGGACGGCCGGCCGGACACCGGGCTGTACGTCCTCGGCGTGCCCAGCGAGAACACCCGGTGGTTCACCCAGGTCGGCAGCGGCCGCCCGGGGTCGTGGGGGGACTTCGTCGGGGACGCCGACGCGATCGCGGAGCACGCGCTGGCCGGCGCGCACCCGCACCAGGAGCGGCCGGGAGCTCCGCATTCCCGGTGATCGAACAAGTGACTGAAGGAGCGTCATGCGCACCCAGTTGATCGGCAAGATCGAGCTTGACCAGGAGCGGCTGGCGAAGGACCTGGAGCGCGCTCTCGGCCTGAAGCTGTCGGAGCCGTACGAGGAGTTCGTCTGCGGCGAACCGTGGAAGTGCGCCATGGTGTTCGCGCCCGGCGGCGAGATCCACGACGTCATCGCCGACTACGACCCGGCGACCCCTGCCGCCTTCACCGAGCAGGGCGACGCGCTGCCGTACGTCCAGGAGATCATCCGGAACAACTTCGCCACCGAGAACCTGACCTTCGTCCGGCTCGCGGTCTTCAGCAACAGCGTCCTCGTGCCGCACCGCGACTACGTCGAGATCTCCGACCCGGTCTCCAAGCAGCGGATCGCGCACCGGCTGCACATCGTCCTCGCGACGGGCGAGAACTGCCTGTTCAACGAGACCGACACGGTGTACCGGATGAAGGAGGGCGAGACCTGGTTCATCGACGTCACCCGCTCGCACAGCGCGGGCGTGCTCGACACCACCAAGCGCATCCACCTGATGATCGACTTCGCCGAAGTGTCGGACGTGGACGAGGTGCTCAGGTTCCCGTACTCGCTGGAGAACGGCATCCCCGAGGCCAACCTCTGCGACCGGCCGGCGCTGGCCGATGAAGAGCGGGCCGGGATCCTCGCCCTGGCGTCCGTCATCGACCAGGAGAACATGATGGACGTCCTCGGACTGATCATCAAGAAGCACTACCGCAGGGACGGCGGCCCGAACTTCGTCTGGAGCACGATGCAGGAGATCGCCCGGCTGAGCGAGGACGAGGCGATCATCAAGCAGGTGGCGGACCTTTTCGGCCACACCAACCTGGAGCGGATCGAGTACTCACCGGCAGGTTGATGCGGTGTCCTCGGAGCGACCGGGCCGGCGCCGGTGACCCCCGTAGCAGCGGCGGTCACCGGCGCCGGCCCTGCTTCTTGAAGTCCTGGTCGACCAGGGCCTTGCGAACGCTCAGAGCTGGTGGTCGTACTCCACCGTCACCGGCGCATGGTCGCTCCACCGCTCCCCGTGCGTCGCCGCGCGCTCGACCTTGCTCCACAGCGCCCGATCCGCCAGCCCGGGGGTGGTCATCTGGTAGTCGATCCGCCACCCCGAGTCGTTGTCGAAGGCGCGCCCGCGGTAGGACCACCAGGTGTAGGGGCCGTCCTGGTCGGGGTGGTGGCGGCGGACGACGTCGACGTAGCCGGCCTCGTCGAGGACGCGGGTGAGCCAGGCGCGTTCCTCGGGGAGGAAGCCGGCGGCCTTCTGGTTGGACTTCCAGTTCTTCAGGTCGGCCGGGTGGTGGGCGATGTTCCAGTCGCCGCAGACCACGACCTCGCGGCCGTCGGCGGCGGCGCGGGTCCTGAGGTCGGCGAGGTGGGTGAGGAACTCCGCCATGAAGCGTTCCTTCTCGTCCTGGCGCTCGGTGCCGACCTCGCCGGAGGGGAGGTAGAGGCTGGCGACGGTCAGGCCGGGGAGGTCGATCTCGGCGTAACGGCCGGAGGTGTCGAACTCGGCGGAGCCGAAGCCGATCCGGGTGCGCTGGGGCTCGGTGCGGGAGAGCACGGCGACGCCGGCCCGGCCCTTGGCGGCGGCGGGGGCCCAGACGGCGTGCCAGCCGGCCGCGTCGCGGATCTCGGCGGGGAGTTGGGCGGTCTCGGCGCGGACCTCCTGGAGGCAGACCACGTCGGCCGGGGTGGCGGCCAGCCACTCCACCAGGCCCTTCTTCGCGGCGGCCCGGATCCCGTTCACATTCACAGTCGTCACCACAGTCACCAGCGCAGCCTACCGGTCACCGCCGACACCGCCGGCCGGCCGTGCTCCGGCCGCTCCGTCGCCGAGGAGCCCCCGGCGGCGCAGCAGGTCGACCACGGTCGCGGCGGACTCCTTGACCGTTTGCAGGTGGGAGTCGACGCGCAGGTCGGGGGCGGCCGGCGGCTCGTACGGGGCGTCGACGCCGGTCAGGCCCTTCAGGTGGCCGGCGGCCTGGCGGGCGTACAGGCCCTTCACGTCGCGGGCCGCGCAGACCTCCAGCGGCGCGGCCACGTGCACCTCGAAGAAGCAGGTGTCGAGGTTCGCGTGCCGCTCGGCGACGCCCCGGCGGCCGTCCGCGTAGGGCGCGATCACCGGCACGAGGACGATGATCCCGTTGCTGGCCAGGACTTGGGCGACCCATCCGATGCGGGCCACGTTCGCGTCCCGGTCCTCGCGGGAGAAGCCGAGGCCGGCGGTGAGGAAGCGGCGTACCTCGTCGCCGTCCAGCACTTCGACGCGGCGTCCCGCGGCCCGCAGCCGGGTGGTGGCGGCGCGGGCGATGGTCGTCTTGCCGGAGCTGGGCAGTCCGGTCAGCCAGACGGTGGCGCCGGGTTGTGCGGGACGGGTGCTCCTCTGGTTCAGGTGGGGCACGGTGGTCCTCCTGGAGGTCGTTCCTGGGCCGGTCGGCCGTCGTGCTCGGGAACTGCCGGATCGGACTGCTGCGCGGCAGGGGCGGCGGCCAGGGCCGGTGCGCGCACGTGCCGCAGGGGCGACCGGGCGATCCAGAGGATCGCCGAGGCACCGCCGGCGGCGCTGAGGAGAAGGGTGGTCCGGGTGCCCGCCCACTGGCCGCCGACCCCGCCCACCAGGGCGCCCAGCGAGGCGAGGCTCCACACCAGGGTCCTGATGGTGGCGTTGATGCGGCCGTGCAGGGCGGCGGGTGCGAGCGCGTAGCGGACGGGGACCTGGTGCACGTTGTACGTCTGCTGCCCGAACCAGAGGACGAACTGGGAGGCGAAGACGCCGGCGATCGCCGCCCCGTGGGGGTGCAGCACCGCCGGCGCCACCGCCGCGGCGGCCGCACTGACCGCCAGCGCGGCCATCAGCACCCGTCCCAGGCCGAGGGCCCTGGCGAGGGCGGGGGCGGCCAGCGCCCCGGCGACCCCGCCCAGGGCTCCGATTCCCATGGCGATGCCGATCGTGCCCGCCGAGAGTCCGACCCGCTGCGTCAGATAGACCAGGAGGACCGCGGAGTAGGCGCTGTAGCAGAACATGAAGGTCCCCGTGGCCAGGGTCACCGAGCGCAGGATCCGGTCGGCGGCCAGGGTCCGCACGCCGTCCGCCACCTGCCGGACGACGCCCCTGCCAGGGGCGGGCCCCCGGACGGGTGCGGCCGCGACCAGGGCGAGCACCGCCGCGGCCAGCAGGAACGACCCGGCGTCCGCGGAGACGGCGGTCGGCGCCGAGAACCGGCCGATCAGCCAGCCGGCCAGCGGCGGACCGAGGGCCATCGCCGCCGACTGGCTGAACTCCAGCGCGCTCTGCGCCTTCACCAGCCGGGCGGCGTCCACCACCGTCGGGACGAACGCCAGGTACGCCACGTCCAGGATCACCGTGACGGCCCCCGCCGCCGTGGCCACCGCGTACAGCTGCACCAGGCCGGCCCGCCCGGCCAGGGCGGCCGCGGGCACGGTCATCATGATGGTGCCGAGCAGCAGGTTGCAGGCGACCAGCAGCCGGCGCTTCGGCAGCCGGTCGACCAGCACGCCCGAAGGCAGGCCGAGCACCAGGTAGGGAGCCCGCCCGCAGGCCGTCAGGATGCCGACCTGCAGCGGGTCGGCGTGCAAGGAGGTGAGCGCCATCAGCGGCAGCGCCAGCAGCGTCACCTGGGAGCCCAGCAGGGACACCGTCTGCGCGCCCCAGAGGAGGGGGAAGCCTCGGGACCGGTCCGGGCCCCGGCGCTCGGCGCGCCCGGGGGCCCTGGCCTCCTCGCGCACGGTCACCCGGCCTGCCGCCCACTGAGGGGGTAGCCCAGGCGGGAGAGTTCGGAGCCCGCGATCGCCTCGAACTCCTCGATCTGACCCGGCGTCAGATCCTCCCGGTAGCGCGCGATCCGGTCCTGGCTCAGGGGCTGTCCGGTGGCGTCGGCCGCCGGGTGGCCCCACGGCTTGGCGAACAGGGAGTGCTCGAGTTCGGAGTGGCGCAGCACCGCGTCGTCCCACGGCAGCCCGAGGTGGTCGAGCATGCCCCCGATGGCCGTCCGGGGGGCGCTCACCAGATCCTCGTACCTGACTTCGAGGTAGCGGCCGGGGGGTGCCACCGTGTGCGGGCGGGCCACCACCTCCACCCAGCCCTCGGCAGCCCGTGCCACGGACTTGTAGCCCCAGGCCGGCACGGTCTTGAGGTGGGAGGCGGCCAGGTCCCGGCCGTCGCGGACGATGTGGATGAAGTGGGCGTTCGGCCACACGGCCGCGTAGTCGTCGACCCGCCGGATCTTGCGCTGCAGCTTCAGTCCCCAGCGCGAGACGCCCGCGCGGGACCGCATCAGCTCCCCGATGCGGTCGACGACCAGGCAGCGGTAGCCGAACGAGGAGACGTCCGGGGCCGATTCGGCCATGGCGGCGGTCACCACACCGCGCACGTCGTCCGTGCTGAGTCCGCAGCGCTCGCACTGTTTGACGAAGTGCGCGCCGTCGTACCAGTAGGGATCGGCGGTGTCCGTGCCCGGGCCGAGGACCCGGGGGTCCCCGGCGTCCAGGAGGTCGCAGGCCTGGAGGATGTGCGGGCCGAGGTCGACCGGTTCGACGAAGTCGATCTCGGGTCCGACGACGAGGTCGGGGTGGGAGTCCAGCAGGATGCTCTGCAGGGTGGTTCCGGAGCGGTTCTCCCCGCCCAGCAGGACGGGGGCGGAGGAGAACGGCTGCCTCTTCTTCACGTCACTCATCTCGCTCATCTCGCTCATCTCGCTCATGTCACTCCTGACACCGGTGGCTGATGGTCGGACGGAGCCCGGGCTCAACGACGGGCTCGGCCCGTCCGGTGCGGGCCGGTCTGCGGGACGAACCACTGCCGCACGGAGTGCTCGGTCGCGCCGAAGGCGTCGGCGGCGAAGGTCACGGCCGCGTCCTCCGCAGCGACCGGCGCGCCCGCGGCCGTCCCCGCGCCCCGTTTCTCCTGCGCGGTCGCCAGGGCCTCGGGGGCGGCCGCCAGCGCGGCGCCGATGTCCGCGTTCGAGGTGGCCGAGGAGGGCATGAACCGGCCGCCGTACTGCATCAGGAACCCGCGGTCCCACATCTCCTGGAAGAAGAGGTGGCCCAGCTCCCGGTCACCGAAGAGCACGTCGAACATGGTCGGCCAGGACCGGGCCCAGGCGTCGACGCCGGACCGTTCGAAGACCTCGTTGAGGCCCTCGATGAGCAGGGTGCCCACCCCGCGCATGCGCGCCATGGCCGCGCCGTCCGCGTAGGCGTCCAGGGTCGCGAGGGCCGCCGCGAAGGGCGTCACCTCGCGCTGGTAGGTGTTGCCCAGGTAGGTCAGCTCATCGGCCCGCACCACCGCCGAGCGGCCGGCCACCGCGGACAGCGCCATGCCGTTGGCGAGTCCCTTGCTCAGGGTGATCAGGTCCGGTTCGAGGCCGGCCGCGCAGTGGTAGCCGCGCCAGGCGTAGCGGAAACCGGTCATCACCTCGTCCACGATCACGAGGGCGCCGCGGGAGCGCGCGATGGTCTCCAACTGCCGGATGTACTCCGGCGGGTAGAAGTTCACCTCGGGCGTCACGATCACCGCCGCCACCCGGTCGGCCGCGCGGGCCAGCGAGTCGAGCCGGTCCAGGTCGTAGCCGAAGTCCACGGTGTCGGGGTCGCGGTCGGGCAGCGCCAGTTCCGGGCGGTACTGCAACTGCCAGTCGTGCCAGCCGTGGTAGCCGCTGGTGAGGACGAGGCGAGCGCCCGTGTGCACCCTGGCCAGGCGGACGGCGGCCGTGGTGGCGCAGGAGCCGGTGCGGAAGAAGATCGAGCGCTCGGCGCAGGGGAAGACCTCCGCGAGCCGCTCGGCCACCTCCACCCGCTGGAGGGAGAGCGGCCCGGGGAGGATTCCTCCGGTCCGGGCCAGCTCCGCGGACACGCGCTCGACCACCGGGGCGAAGCCGGCGCCCAGCGGGGCCGCGCCGCTGCACGAGGTGAAGTCCGTGTAGCGGCGGCCGCCGACGTCCCAGACGTGGACGCCGGAGGCGCGCTCCATGACGATGGGAAAGCGGTGGTTGAGATCCCATTTCTCGGACGCCGTCGAATTCCTGGCCCGGGCCAGGGCTGCGGCGTGCGCACCGGCCGCGGGCACGGTTGCGGACAGGGCCTGGTTCGGCATGCGGGTTCCCCTCCGGGTGGCTGAAGATCGGTCAGGCAGGACGTTCCGGTGGATCACGAGGCGGCGCGGTCTCGGGCGGGCGCCGTCGTGGATACCGGGCCGGTGCCGAGGTGCCGCGCGATCCGGCGGGCGATTCTCAGTGCGTTGGCCTGAATGGTCAGCGTCGGATTGACCCCGCCGGCATACGGGAAGAATCCGCCGTCCGCCACGTACACGTTGTCCATGTCGTGGACCCGCCCCCATGGATCGACCACGGACTCGTCGGGATCGGTACCCGCCCGGCAACCCCCGTGGAGGTGCCTGCTGCCCAGTCGGAAGTTCGACTCCTCGTGGACCAGATCCCGGGCACCCGCCTCGTGCAGGACATTCGCGGCCCGGCGCGCCAGGTAGGCGCGACGCATTTCGTCGAGGCGGTGCGTGGTGTATTCCATGACGATCCGCGGAGTTCCGTACGCATCGGTGCGGGGGGACAGGCCCACCACGTTCTCGTACATCGGCTGGTCCGCGCCGAGGAAGTGCAGGCGCAATTCGATCCGGCCGTCCCGCACGCCCCGGACCTCGGGGCTGGCCTCGTAGAGCATTCCGCCGAGCCCGGTCGGCGCCTCCACGTCGAGGTAGTGGTCGGAGAAGGACACCGTGGAGTGGGGACCGGCGGTCACGGGCGGCGGGCCGCCGCCCCGGAACGGGACGGACCCCGACACGTAGCCGCTGAACTTGAACGAGAGCCCGCGCCCCACCATGTCGGAGCCGTTGCCGATGCCGCGAGGGGCCAGCCGCTGCGAGGAGCGCAGCAGCAGCGCCGAGGACTGCACGGCGTTGGCCGCGAGCACGAAGCAGGTCGCCCTGGTCAGCCGCCGCGTCCGGGAGGCGAGGTCCAGCCACTCGACCGAGCCGGCGCGGCTGCCGCTGTCGAGGTGGATCCGGATCGCCCGGCTTCCGGTGGCGACCACGAGGTGGTCGGCCGGGACGTCCGGCCGGTCGCGCAGCAGCGCGCCGGCGTCGGCCCGGGCGCCGGTCGGGCAGACGTGCTCGTTGCACGGGCCGCAGCGATGGCACCCCGGGCGCCCCTGGTACGGAACGGAGTTGACGGCCAACGGGGTGGGGAACGGCCGCATCCCCAGCGCCCGGCCCGCGTCGGCGAGGAGCCGGCCCGGCGTGCTGGGCCGATGGGCCGGCATGGGAGCGGGTCCGCTCTCGGGCTCCATCGGGTCCGCACCCGCACGCCGGGCGACCCCGAAGAGCCGTTCGACCTCGTCGTAGTAGGGGCGCAGGTCCTCGTACCGGATGGGCCAGGCCGGATCCAGCGAATCGGCCGCCACGTGGTTGCGCGGGTCGAAATCCACGGCCCGATAGCGGAACGAGATTCCGGCGTAAATGGACATCCCGCCGCCCAGGGCGCGGGCGCTCCAGGGCCGGCCCTCGGGGACGAGCCGATTGAGCGGTGTCAGGACGAAGGAGTTGCCGGACGTGCGGTCAACGGTTTCCAGGGATTCCCCGGGGGAGAGGCGGTTCCCCTCCTCCAGGACGAGCACCCGCTTTCCGGAGCGGGCCAGCTCATGGGCGGCCACGGCTCCACTGGCACCGCTGCCTATCACGCAGACGTCGACATCATCGATCGGCGATAAGTTCTTCACATTCCCCCCGATTTTCGGTGGCGTGGAAGATCTTTCTTCAAGAACTGGGGCGGGTGACAAGTCCGGTCAACCGCCGAATGAACGACAGGGAAACGAGCGGGCCAATGATCACCGGTGGCCTCGTGGGCGGTCGTGATCCATCGCGCTGAGGGCTCGTCCACTTCTGTCGGGAGCAGAACCAGTCTGCACACAATTCACTGGGCGGGAAAGCGGAGGATATTCGATGCGATAGTGAAGATGGCTGATAACCGACCCTCGTGCCATTCGCGGGGCGCGGGCGGCGGGCCCGGCGGTTCCCCGCCCGTCCGGGGCGCCGGAGTGCGCCGGGCGGTGGTGAGCTGCGAGGCCGCGCGCCCCGGCCGATCCCCCCGCCGCACCGGCGGCGGGGGGATCGGCCGGGGGCGGGCGGGTGCGGGATTTGGCCGGTGTTGGCCTACCGGGGCTGCCGGTGCCGCCGGGCGTCGCCGGGGTCGCCGAGGCTGCCGGTGCCGCCGGGCGTCGCGCGCTCCCTCGCCGACGGGCGGTGGCGGCGGGGCGGCCGCGTCCGGAGCCACCGCGCGCCCCCGGACCCCCGGTTGTGAGGGACGGCTAGGGGTGTGTTAAGGCTCGGTTAATGTCACCCGGCCCCGGTGCGAACGTTGTCATTGGTCTTGACCATCCCGCGACAGAGCACCTACTGTCACTTACTGCAAAGACCTTTAATAAAGAAGGACGGATAAAGCACCGGCCCGCCACCTGGCGGAACAGCCGGAGCGGCAGGTCCTTCAGGATGCCGGGCAGCCCCTCCACAGCGGCGGCGGGCCCGGCCAGGGTGGAGGACACGGTGGGGACAGCTCAGCTCGCGGCGGTACCGGAGCCCAAGTACTGGCAGCTGCGCACCGTGCTGCTGCGCGCGATCGACACCGAGTTCTCCACCGGTCAGGTGATCCCGAACGAGCGTGAGCTGGCCGCCCGCTTCAACGTGGCCCGGGCGACCCTGCGTCAGGCGCTGGACCAGCTGGAGCTGGAGGGCCGGCTGGTCCGCCGCCGCGGCATCGGCACCCTGGTCGCCGCCCCCCGGGTCGGCGTCCCGGTGAGCCGGCGCGAGGAGGGCTGGACCGGCAGCGGCCGCGAGCAGGAGTGGCAGACCGTCGGCTGCGCCATCGTCCCGGCCGGCGAGAAGCTGGCCAAGGCGCTCGGCGTCCCGACCGGCGAGACGGTCTACACCGTGCGCCGGATCCGGGTGGCACAGGGGCAGACGGTGGCCACCGAGGCCCTGCACGTGCCCGACTCGGCGCTGGCCTCGCTGCCCGAGATCCGTCTGTCCGGCGCCGCGGGCAGCGGTGCCGGGCCGGACGAGGAGGGCCGCGCCGTGCTGCGCCGGCTGGAGCGGCTGACCGTGGACGGCGAGTCCCGCTCCGTGGAGCTGGGCGTGGCCGAGGCGGACGAGGCGCTGCTGCTGCAGCGCCCGCCGGGCACGCCGGTGCTGGTGGTCACCACCCAGTACGCGTCGGCCGGGCGGCTGGCCGCGCTGGCGGTCTCCACCTACCGGGCCGACACCTGCCGGCTGACGTTCGGTGAGACCGGTCTGGTCGAGGTCACCCCGGTGCCGGAGATGGCCCGCACGGCCAGCTGAGCAGAGGCGCGAGGAGGCGGGGTCCGGGAAACCGGGCCCCGCCTTCTCATGTCAGGACCCGGGAAGTCAGACTCGGGAGCCAGGGAGTCAGACCCGGGAGACCGGCTGGTCGACCGCGAAGAGCTGCTCCTCGACCTGGTCCAGCGCCAGCCGCAGCGCGCCCAGCGCCACCACGTCCTCGCCGAGCGAGGAGAGCGCCACCTCGGGCGCCCGCAGGCAGTAGAGGGCGAGCTGTTCGCGCAGCGGTTCCAGGGTGTCGTCCAGGCCGGCCGCCCAGCCGCCGATCACCACCAGCTGCGGGTCGATGGCCAGCACCAGAGCGGCCACGTCGTGCACCAGCCGGCGCAGGAAGCGGTCCATCGCGACCCGGGCCACCTCGTCACCCTCCCGGGCCAGGGTGAGCACCCGGGCCACGGCGGCCTCGTCCAGCGGGTCCAGCGGCTTGCCGGTGGTGGAGAGCAGCCGTTCGGGGGTGGCCTCCTGGCCGAGCAGGTGCAGCGCGCCGATCTCGCCGGCCGCGCCGCCGAAGCCGCGGTGCAGCCGCCCGTTGATCAGCGAGCCGGCGCCGGGGCTGAGGCCGGCCAGCACGAAGACCACGTCGCCCATGCCGACCGCGACGCCCTGCCAGTGCTCGGCGATGGCGGCCAGGTTGGCGTCGTTCTCGATCAGCACCGGGCAGCGGAACGAGCGGCGCAGCTTGGCGCCCAGGTCCAGGCCGGTCCAGCCGGGCATCGCGGTGCCGAGCCGGACCGAGCCCTCGCGGTCCACGATGCCGGGCGTGCCGACGCCGACCGCCCACAGGCTGTCCCGGGAGATCCCGGCCTTGCGCAGCACCTCGGCGACCACGCCGCGCACCACGCCCAGCCGCTCCTCGGCGTCCGCCGTCTCGGGGACCTCGCGGGCCAGCAGGCCGAGCTGCTCGCCGGCCAGGTCGGCCAGCACCACCCGGACCATGTGCACGCCGATCTCGATGCCCAGGATGTGGCCCGCCTCGGCCCGGAACCGGAACCACCGGGCGGGGCGGCCGCGCTGCCGCCCGCTGTCCTGGTTCTGGTCCACCTCGGCGACCAGGCCGGTCTCCACCAGGCCCTCGATCACGCCTTCGACCGTGGGGCGGGACAGCCCCGTGTCGCCGACCAACTGGGTGAGGGTGACGGCCTGTCCGTCGCGCAGCGCCCGCAGCGTCACCGCCGCGTTGATCCGACGCAGCAGCGAGGAGTCTCCTCCGGTGAGCCGATCCGCCAAGTCGCTGCCTTTCCGCAATCGCGCGACTGCCCTGGCGCGCGTTCACACATGCACGGATCCGCCGTTGGCTCCGCGAGCACCACCACCTCGCCGACGGCGCCGCGAGGGATCGCCGCACGTCGGGGGCTTCAGCCAGATGCTAGTCCCGGGTCGACAGACTAGCGAGCATCGGTGCAGCTCATGGCCGGTTCGGTATCGAAAGTTGACCAAGTGGACTTCCGCTGCGGAAGCC
Source organism: Kitasatospora sp. NPDC006697 (assembly GCF_042869935.1). Classification (NCBI taxonomy): domain Bacteria; kingdom Bacillati; phylum Actinomycetota; class Actinomycetes; order Kitasatosporales; family Streptomycetaceae; genus Kitasatospora; species Kitasatospora sp. NPDC006697. The sequence goes on along the minus strand of NZ_JBIAGU010000007.1, from coordinate 268,875 downwards.
TTGCTCCTGCGGCGCCCGACGGTGCGTCAGCCGTGCTCGCCGGGGGCGTGCGGGTTTCGGTCCGTCAGCCGACCGCCTCTATGCTGCGCGCATGCCCAACGAGAGCCGTCTGCTGGAGCCCCGGGAAGCCGCCGAGCCGAGCCCGGAGGCCTTCATCCGGGAGCGCACCCGCCCCGGGCCCGTGCCCTTCCTCCCCGAGGTCGCGCTGCACATGGCGGAGGAGGTGCTGGAGCTCTGGGAGGCGATGGAGGCGGTCCGCGGCGAGGAGGGCCTGCCGCCGCCGTTCTGGGCCTTCCCCTGGGCCGGCGGGGTGGGCGTGGCGCGGTACGTGCTGGACCACCCGGAGCTGGTGGCCGGCCGCCGGGTGCTGGACCTGGCCGCCGGATCGGGGCTGGTCGCGGTGGCGGCGGCGCTGCGCGGGGCCGGGTCGGTGCTCGCGGTGGACATCGACCCGTACGCGGTCGCGGCGGTCGGCGTCAACGCGGAGCTGAACGGGGTGCGGGTGGACGCGCTGGCCGAGGACGTGCTGGACGGCGACGGCGGGCCGGCCGAGGTGGTGCTGGCCGGTGACGTCTTCTACGAGCGGGAGATGGCGGCCCGGTTCCTGCCCTTCCTGGAGCGTGCGCGGGCCAGGGGAGCGCAGGTGCTGGTCGGCGACCCGGGCCGGGCCTACCTGCCGCGCGAGCGGTTCACCAGCCTCGCGGCCTACCGGGTTCCGGTGGTGGCCGATCTGGAGGACGCGGAGCTGAAGACCACCACCGTCTGGCAGCTGGGATAACCGGTAGGGGTGAATGCATCCGGCCTGGTAGGACTTGCCGGTATGACTGATCTGACCATCCGGTCTGCCGGCCGCGGCGAGGCGACCGTGCTGCTCGACTTCTGGGCCCGGGCAGCCAAGGGGACCAGTGTCTCCGACGACATCGCGGGCGTGACGGCCCTGCTGGAGCGGGACCCGGAGGCGGTGCTGGTCGCCGAGCGCGACGGTGCGCTGGTGGGCACGGTGATCGCCGGCTGGGACGGCTGGCGGGCCTCGCTCTACCGCCTGGCGGTGGCCCCGGAGTGCCGCCGCCAGGGCATCGCGGCCGCCCTGCTGCAGGCCGCCGAGCTGCGCTTCACCGCCCTGGGCGCGCGCCGGGCCGACGCCATGGTGCTCGACGCCAACCCGCAGGCCCACCACGCGTGGCGGGCCTGCGGGTACGGGCGCGAGGACCAGTGGCGCCGCTGGACCAAGCCGCTGGCCGATCGGAGCTAGTGCCGCGTCAGGCAGCCTTCGCCCCGTCACAGGCTGCCTGACGCGGCACTAGGACCAGCGCGCCGTGAACCCCGCCGCGTCCCACTCGCCGCCGAGCTCCGGGGCGAGCGCGGCCGCCGCGCGGTCGGCGAAGCCCGCCGGGTCGGCCACCGCGCCGGCCGGCAGGGCGCCGAGCAGCGGCGCACCGGCGTCCTTCGGCAGGTCGGCCAGGTTGCAGCGCATCGCCAGGTCCGGCTCGGCCGGCCAGCTGCCGATCACGATGCCCGGCGTGCGCAGGCCGCGCGAGCGCAGCGCCTCCGCGTTCAGCGCCGTGCTGTTGAGCGTGCCCAGCCCGGCGGTGACCACGGTCAGCACCTCGCCGCCGACCGCGCGGGCGACGTCGGCCAGGGTCAGCCCGTCCTCGTTGTAGCGGACCAGCAGGCCGCCCGCGCCCTCGACCAGCACCAGGTCGTGAGCGGCGGTCAGCTCCTTGACCTCCAGCACGATCCGGTCGAGGGTCAGGGCCGGCAGCCCGGAGCGGCGCGCGGCGGTGTCCGGGGCCAACGGCTCGGGGTAGCGCGCCAGCTCGCGCAGGGTGACGGTGGGGCCGGCCAGCCGGCCGACCTCGGCGCAGTCCCCGGCCTCGCCGGGGGCCATGCCGGTCTGACCGGGCTTCAGCACGGCGACCGAGCGCCCGGCCCGCACCGCGACCGCGGCCAGCGCCGCGGTGACGGCGGTCTTGCCGACCTCGGTTCCGGTGCCGCTGACGAAGAGCAGCCCGTGGAGTCCGGGGTTCATCCGGCCACCGCCGCAGCCGCCACGCCCGCGGTGATCCGGGCCAGGTCGGCGTCCTGCGTCACATAGGGCGGCATGGTGTAGACGAGGTCGCGGAACGGCCGCAGCCAGACGCCCTCGCGGGCCGCCGCCTCGGTGGCGCCCGCCATGTCCACCGGGTGGTCCAGCTGCACCACGCCGATCGCGCCCTGCACCCGGACGTCCAGCACGCCGGGCGCCCCGGCGAGACCGGCGAGCCCGGTGCGCAGCCCGTCCTCGATCCGCTTGACCTCGGTGAGCCAGTCCTGGCCGAGCAGCAGGTCGATGGAGGCGTTGGCGACCGCCGCGGCCAGCGGGTTGCCCATGAAGGTCGGGCCGTGGGCCAGCACCGGGACGGCGCCCCGGCTGATCCCCGCGGCCAGCTCGCCCGTGCACAGGGTGGCGGCCATGGTGAGGTAGCCGCCGGTGAGCGCCTTGCCCAGGCACATCACGTCCGGCGAGACCGCGGCGTGGTCGGCCGCGAAGAGCGCGCCCGAGCGGCCGAAGCCGGTGGCGATCTCGTCGAAGACCAGCAGCACGCCGTGCTCGTCGCAGAGCCGGCGCAGCAGGGTGAGGTAGCCGGGGGAGTGGAACCGCATGCCGCCCGCGCCCTGTACCACCGGCTCGACGATCACGGCGGCCAGCTCGGCCGCGTGCCGCTCGACGGTGTCGGCCAGCAGGGCCGCGTACTCCTGGTCCACCTCGGCGTCGAAGCCGGCCGGCGGCTCCGGCACGAAGACCTGCTGGGGCAGCACGCCGCCCCAGAGCTGGTGCATCCCGCCCTCGGGGTCGCAGACCGACATCGGATGGAAGGTGTCGCCGTGGTAGCCGCCGCGCCAGGTGAGCAGCCGGCGCTTCTCCGGCCGGCCGACGGACTGCCAGTACTGCAGGCACATCTTCATCGCGACCTCGACCGCGACCGAGCCCGAGTCGGCCAGGAAGACGTGCTGCAGCGGCTCGGGCGTGATCTCCACCAGCCGGGCGGCCAGCCGGATGGCGGGCTCGTGGGTGAGCCCGCCGAACATCACGTGGCTCATCCGCTCCAGCTGCCCGCGCACGGCGGCGTTCAGCACCGGGTGGTTGTAGCCGTGCAGCGCCGCCCACCAGGAGGACATGCCGTCGATCAGCTCGCGGTGGCCGCCCAGCGGCTCGGCCAGGGTCAGGCGCACGCCCGAGGCCGACTCGACCAGCTGCGCGGTGATCGCGGCGGGCATCGGGCCGTACGGGTGCCAGACGTGCGCCCGGTCCAGTTCGAGCAGGTGCTGAGTTGTCGTCAGTTCGTCGTGGAGCATCAGGCGTTGGGGGCCAGCTCGGTGCCGGCGCCGCGACGGCGGACCTTGACCAGGTCGGTGCGGGACTCGTCCTCGGTGACGTCGGCGGCGGGAGCCGGCGCCTCCCCGGCGTGGCCGCCGCACGGGCCGCAGCCGGCGCCCGCCTCGGTGCCGCAGCCGGCGCCCTCGGCGGCGTCGTGCCCGCCGCAGCCCCCCGCGGCGCCGTGGCCCCCGCAGCCGCCCGCCAACTGCTCGGCGTACTCGGAGCGGTGGCGCGGCAGCGAGGCCTCGCCCTGGCCCTCGACGACGAAGCCGGCGTCCTTGATCATGTCGAGGTCGGCCTGCCCGGCCTGGCCCTCGCTGGTCAGGTAGTCGCCCAGGAAGATCGAGTTGGCCAGGTGCAGGCCCAGCGGCTGCAGGCTGCGCAGGTGCACCTCGCGCCCGCCGGCGATCCGCACCTCGGTGTCGGGGTGGACGAACCGGACCATCGCCAGGATCCGCAGGCAGTGCTGCGGGGTGAGGTTCCACTCCTTGGCCAGCGGGGTGCCCTCGAACGGGATCAGGAAGTTCACCGGCACCGAGTCCGAGCCCAGCTCGCGCAGCGCGAAGACCACGTCCACCAGGTCCTCGGCGCTCTCGCCCATGCCCGCGATCAGGCCGGAGCAGGCGGACAGGCCGGCGCCGTGCGCCTGCTGCACCGTGTCCACCCGATCGGCGTAGGTGTGGGTGGTGCTGATGTCGCCGTAGGTGTTCTCGGAGGTGTTGAGGTTGTGGTTGTAGGCGTCGACGCCGGCCGCGGCCAGCCGCTCCGCCTGGTTGCCGGAGAGCAGGCCGAGGCAGGCGCAGATCTCCACGCCCGGGTCGGCCTCCTTGATGGCGTTGACGGTGTCGGTGACCCGGTCGATGTCACGGTCCGTCGGACCGCGGCCGCTGGCCACCAGGCAGACCCGCTTCGCCCCGCCGGCCACGCCCGCGGTCGCCGCCTGGGCGGCCTCCTCCGGCTTCAGCCAGGTGTACTTGAGGATCTCGGCCTTGGACCCGAGGCGCTGCGAGCAGTAGGTGCAGTCCTCGGGGCAGAGCCCGCTCTTCAGGTTGACCAGGTAGTTCAGTTTGACCCGGCGGCCGAACCAGCGGCGGCGCACCTTGCCGGCGGCGGCGACCACGTCGAGCAGGTCGTCGTCGGCGGTGGCCAGCACGGCCAGGGCTTCCTCCCTGGTCGGCAGCTCGCGGTTCAGGCCTTTGGCAACGAGGGTGTCGAGCAGATCCATGAGGTGATCCTGCCTGGCCGACCGCGCGGGGCGCCATAGCGAACCGGCCAGAAGATCGCCGCTGGAGGTGTGCGAGTTCTCACATGGCGGTACCGAGGCGGATCCAGCGTGTGACATTGGCCTCGAATCTCCTGCATACAATCAGACCATGACCACGCAGGGGGACCCGCAGGCGATTTCCGACGGAGCGACACCCAGCCCAGAGGTCGTCAGAAGCGGTGGTGGCAACGGGTCCCGACGGGCCCTCGCCTGGTGCGGGGCACTCGCCGTGCTGGGCGCCGGAAGCTGGCTGGTCTCCCGCCCGCACCCCGGCGACCTGCTCCCGGGACTCGGCAGCACCAGCAGGGACAAGAGCGTGGTCCTCGGCAACCCGGCGCCGACCTCCGCCACCAACCCCAACCCCTTCGACGCCAACCTCTACTTCCCGGCCGCCAAGCCGGCGGAGGTCAACGCCTACCACGGCAGGCGGACCAGCGGCCGGCAGGGCCAGGACTGCACCGAGATCGAGGCCGACCCGGCGCTGCTCAAGGACGCCGCCTGCCAGGGCTACCTGGCGCTGAGCTTCACCCGCGCCGACGGCAGGGTGCTGAGCAGCGTCACCGTGCTGCGGTTCGCCGACGCCGCCACCGCCACCCAGGTCGCCGGGCTGCTCAAGGCGCAGGGCGGCGCGGTCACCCGGTTCGTGCTGCCGGACGCCACGGTGGCCGCGCCGACCCCCGCGGCCGGCGGCAAGTCCACCGACCCGGCGCCCAGGGTGGAGCCGGTGGCGCACTACGTCACCGTCACCACCTCGCGGTTCGCCGACGGCCACCCGCCCGCCGCGCCGGTCGACCCGGACCTCGACGAGGCCACCCGGGCCTGCGCCTTCACCGCCGACGCGGCCTTCATGTGGACCTCGGCGAACTGACGGGCCGCTCAGCGGGGCCTGCCGGCCGGCGCGGGCACGGGCGCAGACGAGCGGGCTGACGCACCGTCAGCCCGCCCGGAGCGGCGCCGGGTTCAGCCGTCCATCCGGTTCACGCCGGTGACCCGGAGCACCGCCCGGCCCTCGGCGTCCGAGCCGTAGAGGTCCACCTCGGCGCTGATCCCCCAGTCGTGGTCGCCCGCCGGGTCGTCGAAGACCTGGCGGACCCGCCAGAGGTTGTCCTCCTCGTCCACCTCGATCAGCAGCATCTTCGGCCCACGGGCGTCCGGGCCGGTGCCCAGGTCGTCGTGCTCCGCGTAGTAGGCGTCCATCGCGTCCGCCCAGCGGTCCGCGTTCCAGCCGTACTCGCCGTCCAACTCGCCCAGCGTGCCGTAGTGTTCCAGCGCGGCCAGCTCGACCCGGCGGAACATCTCGTTGCGCACCAGCACCCGGAAGGCCCGGGCGTTGGCCGTGACCGGCTGGGTCTTGGCCTCCAGCTCCCGCTCCCCCTCCGGCTCGTCGCTCGGGTTGGCGAGCTGCTCCCACTCGTCCAGCAGGCTGGAGTCGACCTGGCGGACCAGCTCGCCCAGCCAGGCGATCACGTCCTTCAGCGACTCGGTCTTCAGCTCCTCCGGCACGGTCTGCTCCAGCGCCTTGAAGGCGCCGGCCAGGTAGCGCAGCACGATGCCCTCGGTGCGGGCCAGGTCGTAGTGGCCGACGTAGTCGGTGAAGGTCATCGCGCGCTCGTAGAGGTCGCGGACCACCGACTTGGGCTGCAGCTGGTAGTCGCCGATCCACGGGTGCGCCCGGCGGTACACCTCGTAGGCGTGCTCCAGCAGCTCCTCCAGCGGCTTGGGCCAGGTGACCTCCTGCAGCCGCTCCATCCGCTCCTCGTACTCGATCCCGTCGCGCTTCATCTCGCCGATCGCCTCGCCGCGCGCCTTGTTCTGCTGGGCGGCGAGGATCTGGCGCGGGTCGTCCAGGGTGGCCTCGACCACCGAGACCACGTCCATCGCGTAGTTCGGGTCCTGCGGGTCCAGCAGCTCGAAGGCGGCCAGCGCGAAGGTGGAGAGCGGCTGGTTGAGCGCGAAGTTCTCCTGGAGGTCGACGGTGAGGCGGACGATCCGGCCCTCCGCGTCCGGCTCCGGCAGCCGCTCCACCACGCCGCCGGCCAGCAGGGTGCGGTAGATGGCGATCGCCGAGCGGATCAGCCGGCGCTGCGCGGCCCTGTCCTCGTGGTTGTCGGTGAGCAGCTTGCGCATCGCCTCGAAGGCGTTGCCCGGGCGGCCGATCACGGCCAGCAGCATCGCGTGGGTGACCTTGAACCGGGAGACCAGCGGCTCGGGCTCGGCCGAGATCAGCCGCTCGAAGGTCTCCTCCGTCCAGCCGACGAAGCCCTCCGGCGCCTTCTTGCGCACCACCTTGCGCTTCTTCTTGGGGTCGTCCCCGGCCTTGGCCAGCGCCTTGTCGTTCTCCACCACGTGCTCGGGGGCCTGCGCCACCACCTGGCCGACGGTGTCGAAGCCGGCCCGGCCGGCCCGGCCGGCGATCTGGTGGAACTCCCGGGCCCGCAGCACCCGGACCCGGACCCCGTCGTACTTGGAGAGCGCGGTGAAGAGCACGGTTCGGATCGGCACGTTGACCCCGACGCCCAGCGTGTCGGTGCCACAGATCACCTTCAACAGGCCTGCCTGGGCCAGGCGTTCGACCAGCCGGCGGTACTTGGGCAGCATGCCCGCGTGGTGCACGCCGATGCCGTGCCGGACGAAGCGGGAGAGGTTGCGGCCGAACTTGGTGGTGAAGCGGAAGTTGCCGATCAGGGCGGCGATGGCGTCCTTCTCCGCCTTGGAGCACATGTTGATGCTCATCAGCGACTGGGCCCGCTCCACCGCCTCCTTCTGGGTGAAGTGCACCACGTAGATGGGAGCCTGACCGGTCGTCAGCAGCTCCTCGATGGTCTCGTGCAAGGGGGTGCGCTTGTACTCGTAGAAGAGCGGCACCGGGCGGGTGGCCGAGCGCACCACGGTGGTCGGGCGTCCGGTGCGGCGGGTCAGGTCCGCCTCGAACCGGCGCACGTCGCCCAGGGTGGCCGACATCAGCAGGAACTGCACCTGCGGCAGCTCCAGCAGCGGGATCTGCCAGGCCCAGCCGCGGTCCGGCTCGGCGTAGAAGTGGAACTCGTCCATCACCACCTGGCCGATGTCGGCCCGCTCGCCGTCGCGCAGCGCGATGTTGGCCAGCACCTCGGCGGTGCAGCAGATGATCGGCGCGGTCGGGTTGACGCTGGCGTCACCCGTCATCATGCCGACCTGCTCGGTGCCGAACATCTTGCAGAGGTCGAAGAACTTCTCCGAGACCAGCGCCTTGATCGGGGCGGTGTAGAAGGTCCGCTTGCCCTCGGCCAGCGCCGCGAAGTGGGCGCCCGCGGCGACCAGCGACTTGCCGGAGCCGGTCGGGGTGGCGAGGACCACGTTGGCGCCGGTGAACAGCTCGATCAGCGCCTCCTCCTGGGCGGGGTACAGCGTGATGCCCCGCTCCTCGGCCCACCCGGCGAAGGTGGTGAACAGCGCGTCGGGGTCGGCCGGCTTGGGCATCAGGTCCAGGAGTGTCACCCGGCCACCCTATCCCCCTGGTGACGCGGTGTGCCGGGGAGCACGTTGCCCGGGACGGGGCGGGCGTGCCAGGGTGCGAACCATGATCGAGCCGACCACCACCGCCCGCCCGCAGGCGCCCGCCGCCGTCTTCGACTGGCTGGACGAGGCCGCCGAGCTGCGCGCCCGGGCCGGCCTCACCCGCACCCTGCGCAGCCGGCCGGCCGAGGACCCGGTGCTCGACCTGGCCTCCAACGACTACCTGGGGCTGACCCGGCACCCCGCCGTGACCGGGGCGGCCGCGGCGGCGGCCCGGCGCTGGGGCGGCGGCTCGACCGGCTCGCGGCTGGTCACCGGCACCACGGCGCTGCACACGGAGCTGGAGGCCGAGCTGGCCGACTTCTGCGGGGTGGAGGCGGCGCTGGTCTTCTCCTCCGGCTACACCGCGAACCTGGCCGCGCTCACCGCGCTCACCGATCCCGACACGCTGATCGTCTCCGACGCCTACAACCACGCCTCGCTGATCGACGGCTGCCGGCTCGCCCGGGCGCAGGTGCTGCGGGCCCCGCACGCCGACCCGGCGGCGGTCGGCGAGGCGCTGGCGGCGCGGGCGGAGCCGCGGGCGCTGGTGGTCAGCGACTCGGTCTTCTCGGTGGACGGCAACGCGGCACCGCTGCGCGGCCTCTCGGCGGCCGCCCGCCGCTCGGGCGCGGCGCTGCTGGTGGACGACGCGCACGGCCTCGGGGTGCTCGGCGAGGGCGGCCGCGGCGCGCTCGCGGCCGCGGGGCTGGCGGGGGAGCCGGACGTGGTGGCCACGGCGACGCTCTCCAAGTCGCTCGGCTCCCAGGGCGGCGCAGTGCTCGGGCCGGAGCGGGTGATCCGGCACCTGGTGGAGAGCGCCCGCACCTTCATCTTCGACACCGGCCTCGCCCCGGCGGCGGTCGGCGCGGCCCTCGGCGCGCTGCGCCTGCTGCGCGCGGAGCCGCAGCGCGCGCACCGGGCCCGCGAGGTGGCGCGCACCCTGGCGGCGCGGCTGGGCGCGGCGGGCCTGGAGGCGAGCACCCCGGACGCGGCCGTGGTCTCGGTGCTCGCGCCCACCCCGGAATCGGCGGTGCGGTGGGCGGCGGACTGCCGCGCGGCGGGCCTGGCGGTGGGCTGCTTCCGCCCGCCGTCCGTGCCGGACGGCATCTCCCGCCTGCGCCTGACGGCCCGTGCGGACCTGACGGAGGCGCAGATCGCGCACGCGGTGGAGGTGCTGGCGCGGACGGCGCCGCGGGTGTAGGGGGCCGCCCCGCCCCGTACCGCCGCCCTCCCGCACCCGCTACTGTCGGGTTCACGAGCGTTAACCACTCAGGAGGCACCCTCATGACCCGGTTCGTCACCCTGGAGGTCGCCGACGGCGTCGGCACCATCCGGCTGGACCGTCCCAAGATGAACGCCCTGGACGTCGCGATGCAGGACCAGCTGCGGGAGGTCGCCGACGAGGCGGCCGCGCGGGCCGAGGTGCGGGCCGTGGTGGTGTACGGCGGGGAGCGGGTGTTCGCGGCCGGGGCGGACATCAAGGAGATGCAGGCGATGTCCTACACCGACATGGTGGCCCGGGGCGGCGCGCTGCAGGACGCGTTCACGGCCGTGGCGCGGATCCCCAAGCCGGTGGTCGCGGCGATCACCGGCTACGCCCTCGGCGGCGGCTGCGAGCTGGCGCTCTGCGCCGACGTGCGGATCGCCGCCGACAACGCCAAGCTGGGCCAGCCCGAGATCATGCTCGGCCTGATCCCCGGCGCCGGCGGCACCCAGCGGCTGCCCCGGCTGGTCGGTCCGAGCAAGGCCAAGGACCTGATCTTCACCGGCCGGATGGTGGACGCCGAGGAGGCGCTGCGGATCGGCCTGGTCGACCAGGTGGTCCCGGCCGAGGAGGTCTACCCGACCGCGCTGGCCTGGGCCGGCCGGCTGGCCGCCGGCCCGGCCTGGGCGCTGCGCGCGGCCAAGGAGGCGATCGACCGCGGCCTGGAGAGCGACCTGGACACCGGCCTGGCGATCGAGCGCGCGCACTTCGCCGGCCTCTTCGCCACCGAGGACCGCGAGACCGGCATGCGCAGCTTCGTCGAGGAGGGCCCGGGGAAGGCCAAGTTCGCCTGACCCGCCGCCCCGGAGGTGCCGCTCACGAGCCCCCGGCCGTGAGCAGCACCTCCGCCCCCACCGGGCGGAACCCCGCCGCCTGGAACGCCCGCACGCTGCGCGCGTTCCCCGGCGCCTGCTGCGCCCACAGCACCTCGCCCTCCGGCACCAGGTGACGCGCGCTCAGCGCCAGCGCCCGGCCCAGGCCGCGCCCCTGCGCACCGCCGTCCACCTCGACGGCCGTCTCCCAGCGCCCGGCCACCCCGCGCCCGAGCAGCACCATGCCGCCGTCGGCCTGCCAGACCCGCACCTCGTCGCGGAACCGCAGCGCCCGGACGACGCGCGGGTGCTCCCGGTCGGCGATCTCCGCCAGCTCCAGCGGCGGCGGCCCGGCCAGCCGGGGCGCCACCGTCAGCAGGTCGGTGTTGCCGATCCGCCGCCCGATCCGCTCCGCGAAGGCCATCAGGAACGGCGGGCAGAGCGGCGCCGCGAACGGGTCGTGCGAGGAGGCGGCGACGGCCGACCGCACCCACCGCGGGTCCTGGTCGGTGAAGACCACCGCGTGCGCCGTGAAGGAGAGCACCCCGGCCTCGCGCTCGCCGGGCTGCGGCACCACCGTCACCCCGCCGTCCGCGGGCGGGAATTCGCCGCGCGCCGCGGCTGCCAGGATCGTCGTCAAGTCCATGATCAACACCATAGGCGCCCTCGGTCCGCTCGAGGAAGGATCGCCCGTGCGGGTGAGGCCCGGCATGGTGGCGAGCCGGTCGGCCCCCTGCTCGGGCACCATCGTGAAGCCCAGCTGTCGCCGCCGTTAAGAATTCCTCGATGGACCGCACCCGCTCCCACCAGGCAGATTGCTGCCGTCCGGTTCGGCACTGCGCCCGTACGAACCCCGCCGGGCCCACCCTCACCTCCGCACACCCGCCCAGGAGCCGCTGCCGTGAAGGCACTCGTCAAGAAGCACGCCGAACCCGGACTCTGGCTCACCGAGGTCCCGGTGCCGCAGATCGGCCCGGACGAGGTGCTGATCAAGGTCCTGCGGACCGGCATCTGCGGCACCGACCTGCACATCCGCACCTGGGACAACTGGGCCCAGCAGACCATCCGCACGCCCATGACGATCGGTCACGAGTTCGTCGGCGAGGTGGTGGAGACCGGCTCGGCCGTCGCCGAGATCAACGCCGGCGACCTGGTCAGCGGCGAGGGCCACCTGGTCTGCGGCAAGTGCCGCAACTGCCTGGCCGGCCGCCGCCACCTGTGCCGCAACACCGTCGGCCTGGGCGTCAACCGGGACGGCGCCTTTGCCGAGTTCGTCGCGCTGCCCGCCTCCAACGTCTGGGTGCACCGGGTCCCCGTCGACCTGGACGTGGCCGCGATCTTCGACCCGTTCGGCAACGCCGTGCACACCGCGCTCTCCTTCCCGCTGGTCGGCGAGGACGTGCTGGTCACCGGCGCCGGCCCGATCGGCATCATGGCGGCCGCGGTGGCCAAGCACGCCGGCGCCCGGCACGTGATGATCACCGACGTCAGCCAGTACCGCCTGGAGCTGGCCCGCGAGCTGGGCGTCTCGCTGGCCCTGGACGTCTCGCAGCACACCATCGAGGAGGGCCAGCAGAAGCTCGGCCTGCGCGAGGGCTTCGACGTGGGCCTGGAGATGTCCGGCCGCCCCGAGGCGCTGCGCTCGATGATCGACAACATGACCAACGGCGGCCGGATCGCCATGCTCGGCCTGCCCGCCGACGAGTTCCCGATCGACTGGGCGAAGGTGGTCACCTCGATGATCACCATCAAGGGCATCTACGGCCGGGAGATGTTCGAGACCTGGTACGCGATGTCGGTGCTGCTGGAGGGCGGTCTCGACCTGACCCCGGTGATCACCGGCCGGTACGCGGCGACCGACTTCGAGGCCGCGTTCGACGAGGCCGCCGGCGGCAACTGCGGCAAGATCATTCTCGACTGGTCGAACGTCTGAGCCCGTCCGATCCGCTGACCCTCCCGAGGAGCCCTCACGTGTTCGACTCCGTCCGCGAGTCCATCCAGTCCACCCTCGACGAGATCACCGAGGCCGGCCTGTTCAAGCCGGAGCGGGTGATCGGCAGCCCGCAGAGCGCGGCCGTCACGGTCACCTCCGGCGGCCGGCCCGGCGAGGTGCTGAACTTCTGCGCCAACAACTACCTCGGCCTGGCCGACCACCCCGAGGTGGTCACCGCCGCCAAGGACGCGCTGGACCGCTGGGGCTACGGCATGGCGTCCGTCCGCTTCATCTGCGGCACCCAGGACGTGCACAAGGAGCTGGAGCAGCGCCTCTCGGCCTTCCTCGGCCAGGAGGACACCATCCTCTACTCCTCCTGCTTCGACGCCAACGGCGGCGTCTTCGAGACCCTGCTGGACGAGCGCGACGCGGTGATCTCCGACGCGCTCAACCACGCGAGCATCATCGACGGCATCCGGCTCTGCAAGGCCGCCCGCAAGCGCTACGCCAACCGCGACCTGGCCGAGCTGGAGCAGGCCCTGAAGGAGACCCAGGACGCCCGCCGGCGCCTGATCGTCACCGACGGCGTCTTCTCCATGGACGGCTACGTCGCCCCGCTGCGCGAGATCTGCGACCTGGCCGACCGCTACGACGCGATGGTGATGGTCGACGACTCGCACGCCGTCGGCTTCGTCGGCCCGAACGGGCGCGGCACCCCCGAGCTGCACGGGGTGATGGACCGGGTGGACATCATCACCGGCACCCTCGGCAAGGCGCTCGGCGGCGCCTCCGGCGGCTACGTGGCCGCGCGCCGGGAGATCGTCGCGCTGCTGCGCCAGCGCAGCCGCCCGTACCTGTTCTCCAACTCGCTGGCGCCGGTGATCGCCTCCGCCTCGCTCAAGGTGCTGGACCTGCTGGAGACCTCGCACGAGCTGCGCGAGCGGCTGCGGGCGAACACCGCGCTGTTCCGGTCGAAGATGACGGAGGCCGGCTTCGAGATCCTGCCCGGCGACCACCCGATCGCCCCGGTGATGATCGGCGACGCCGCCAAGGCCGGCCGGCTGGCCGAGCTGCTGCTGGAGCGCGGGGTCTACGTGATCGGCTTCTCCTTCCCGGTGGTGCCGCACGGCCAGGCCCGGATCCGGGTGCAGCTGTCGGCCGCGCACTCCACCGAGGACGTCGAGCGCGCCGTGGCCGCCTTCGCCGACGCCCGGGCGGCGCTGGAGGGCTGACCCCGGGCCGGGCAGCGGTGGCGCCGCGCCCTGGCAGAATGGCCAGGTGATCGACGCCAGACGCCTGCGGACGCTGCGCGCCGTGGCGGACCACCGGACGGTGACCGCCGCGGCCGCCGCGCTCTACCTGACCCCCTCGGCCGTCTCCCAGCAGCTGGCCGCGCTGGAGCAGGAGACCGGGCACGCGCTGCTCGCCCGGGACGGCCGCGGGGTCCGGCTGACGGCGGCCGGCGAGATCCTGGTCTGCCACGCCGACGCGGTGCTCGCCCAACTCGAGCGGGCCGAGGCCGACCTGGCCGCCTACGCCTCGGGCGCCCGGGGCGAGGTGACGGTGGCCTCCTTCGCCACCGGCATCGCCCAGGTGCTGGCGCCGGCCATCGGCACGCTGGCCCGGACGGCGCCCGGGGTGCGGCTGAAGGTGCTGGACGCGGAGGGCGACGCCAGCCTGCCGATGCTGCTGGACGGGCTGGCGGACCTGGCGGTGGCCGTGGAGTACCGGGGCGCGCCGCGGCCCGACGACCAGCGGCTGGCCCGCTTCCCGCTGTTCGCCGAGCCGTTCCAGGCTGTGCTGCCGCTGGAGCACCGGCTGGCCGACGGCAGCGGGCCGGTGGCGATGGCCGAGCTGGCCGAGGAGCCGTGGATCGGCCCCTACCCCGGCAACCCCTGCCACGACGTGGTGCTGCTGGCCTGCGAGCACGCCGGGTTCGCGCCCCGGCTGGTGCACTCCTCGGACGACTTCCGGGCGGTGATCGCGCTGGCCTCGGCCGGGGCGGGGGTGGCGCTGGTGCCGCGCTCGGCGCTGCGCGGCGAGGAGCTGGCCCGGGTCGCGGTGCGCGCGGTGGACAGCGAGCTGGCCACCCGCAAGGTGTTCGCGGCGGTCCGCGGCGGGGCCGAGGAGCATCCGCTGATCCGCCCGGTGCTGCACGCGCTGGGTGTCGCGGCGCAGGCGCTGGAAGAGGTCTGACGAGTCGTAGGCTGACCGCTGTTCAAGATCGTTCGTCCGACAGGAGCCCGCCGTGACCCCGACCCCCGCCCCCGTCCAGCCGCTCCCGGTCGGGGTGATCGGCCTCGGCGACATCGCGCAGAAGGCCTACCTCCCGGTGCTCACCGCGCTGCCGGGCCTGGACCTGCGGCTGATGACCCGGGACCGGGCCAAGCTGGACCGGCTGGCCGACGCCTACCGGGTGCCCGCTCGCTTCACCGAGCTGGACGCGCTGATCGGCTCCGGCATCCGGGCCGCCTTCGTGCACGCGGCCACCGACCAGCACGTGGCGATCACCGAGCGGCTGCTGGACGCGGGCGTGGACGTCTACGTGGACAAGCCGCTCGACTACCACCTGGCGCCGGCCCGCCGCCTGGTCGAGCAGGCCGAGCGGCTGGGCCGCTCGCTGGCGGTCGGCTTCAACCGCCGGCACGCCCCCGGCTACACGCAGGCCCTGGAGCGGCCGCGCGATCTGATCATCCTGCAGAAGAACCGCGAGGGACTGCCGGAGCGGGCCCGCACCCTCGTCTTCGACGACTTCATCCACGTGGTCGACACCCTGCGCTTCCTGCTGCCGGGAGAAGTCGACCAGGTCGACGTCCGGTACCGGAAGAAGGGCGGGCTGGTCGAGCACCTGGTGCTGACCCTGGCGGGCGACGGCTTCACGGCGCTCGGCGTGATGAACCGGCTCTCCGGCTCCACCGAGGAGGTGCTGGAGGTCTCCGGCGGCGACTCCAAGCGCGAGGTGCGCAACCTGGCCGAGGTGGTCGACCACCGCGGCCAGCCGACCGTGCGCCGGCGCGGCGACTGGGTGCCGGTGGCCCGCCAGCGCGGCATCGAGCAGGTGGTGACGGCCTTCCTGGACGCCGTGCGGGCGGGCCGGACGCTCGACGCGACCGACGCGCTGCGCACCCACGAGCTGTGCGAGCTGATCGTGGAGCGGATCGGCGAGTAGCCGGGCCCCGGACCCGAGGTTGTCGCGGCGGCCGGGAGGGGTCCCGGCCGCCGCGCGCTCAGGAAGCGGCGGGCGAGGGGGAGGCCTGGTCGCTCGCGGGCGCGGAGGGGGTGCCGGAGCCGCGGGCCGGCAGCAGCGGCTCGCAGGTCTTGTAGGCGGCGGCGGTGTTGGGGTCCGCGGTGTTGAGCGCGCGCAGGCCGCCGCTGGCCGGCAGCGTCACGCCGTGGTCCTTGAGGCAGCTGGTGAAGGCCTGCATCGCCGTGCTGTTGAAGCCGCCGTTGCCGCCCCGGCCGCTGCCGCCCTGCGGGCGCAGCGAGGCGCAGGCCTGCATCGCGGCCTGGCGGGCCGGGTCGGCGGAGCCGCCGCCGAAGAAGCCGCCGCCACCGCCGCCCGGGCTGCCGCTCGGCCGGTCGGTGGGCCGGTCGGTCGGGCGCCCGCTGGGCCGGCCGGTCGGGATGGCCACGCCGTGCTGGCGCAGGCAGTCGGTGTACGCGGCCATGCCCGCGCCCTTGCCGTCCGAGGCGCTGGGCGAGGCCGCCGCGCCGCCGGTCGAGGCGGCGGTGGCACTGCCGGACGAGGACGAGCAGCCGGTGAGCAGCAGGCCCGCGGCGAGCAGCGCGGCGGCTCCGACGGTGCGGATGGTGGTCCGGGACAAGGCCGGTGCCTCCTGGTCTTCGGTGGTTCACGTCGGGGCCGACTCTCCCGCACGGTCGTTGGGAATCCCTGGGCCTTCCTGGGAGCTTCCTTCCGGTCACCGGTCTCGCGGGTCGTTCCGGGCGCCCGGATCACACCGCTTTCAGGCCTCTTGGGCAGGCCGGTTCCCACCTGGCTCCCAGCCAGTTCCAAGCGCCGCAAGAACGAAGCTTTGCCGTCCATGAGTGGGGTTATATCGCCATGACCCCAGGAGGGGTAGAACTGATGGCGTCCGTTCGGAACCCGCCCCGATGGAGGCAGCGGCCATGCCCAAGATCAACGTGTACCTCCCCGACGACCTCGCCGACGCCGTGCGGGAGGCGGGCCTGTCGGTCTCGCCGATCTGCCAGCGCGCCCTGGAGCACGCGGTCCGCCAGGTGACGGCGATCCGGGAGGCGGCCACCCGCGACCTGGACGAGGCCGAGCCGGTCCTCGCCCGCTTCACGGCACGCGCCCGCACCGCCGTCCGCCTCGCCGCGGAACAGGCGCGCGCGGCCGGCGAGCCCAACGTCTCCACCGCCCGCCTGCTCGGCGGCCTGCTGGCGGAGGGCGGCAACCTGGCCCTCCAGGTGCTCGGCGCCCTGGAGATCGCCCCGGACTCCCTGACCGCGGCCCTCGCCACCGCCCACCCCGCCGAACCGGGCCAGACCTCCGCCACCGCCGCCCTCCGGTTCAGCGCCCCGGCTGCCCAGGCCCTCGAACTCACCGTCGCCGAGTCCGGCCAGCTCGGCCACAACTACGTCGGCTGCGAGCACCTGCTCCTCGGCCTGATCGCCGAACCGGACGGCACCGCCGGCACCGTCCTGCGCACCGCGGGCGCCGACCAGCGCCTCACCCGCCGCGCCGTCGCCGCCGCGCTGGCCGGCTACGTCCACCTGCGCGCCACGACGCAGTCGGCGGCGATCCCCGGCCCGGAGCAGCTGGCCGCCCTGCTGGAGCAGCACCTCGGGCCGCTGATCGCGCGCATCGACGCTCTGGAGGCCCGCCTGCCGGCGTGAGGCCCGGGCTCCGGGGCTTTCGGGCTGTCGGCAATGCCCTCGACGGCGTATTCGACGGGGCATTCGACGGGGCATTCGACAAAAGTTTCGACAAGGCATTCGACGGCCGGCTTTCGGCCGGCCGTCGAAAACCACGCTCACACGAGCCGCACCGTTCGCCCGGGCAGGCCGGAATTCCCTCAGCGGCCGGGTCGCCGGCGTATTGCGGCTAGATAGTCGACCCGCCCCCGGAGGTGTTGCTCCACCAGGCGCTGTAGGCGTTCAGCGAGTACTGCTTCTGCACGCCGCTGGTCGAGGTGACCTCGATGCCGAACTGCATCGTCTGGAGGGTGGTGTTGCGCAGGAGGTTCCGCGACGCGGCCCAGCGCCAGAGCGCCGAGGCGTCGATGGTGCCGGTGTTGCTCTGCTGCGCGGGGAAGGCCTGCAGGACGTTCCAGCCGGGATCGGCCTGCCAGACCGACGTGTACAGGATGCCGCCGATGGTCACGTTGGAGGCGACCTGCCGCCCCCAGCCGCCGGTCTCCCCGTTCCAGCTGGTGAAGGCCATGATCTCGTCCTGGTTGCCGGTCGACCAGATGTCGCTCGTCCAGTCCCAGTAGTCACTGCCGGAGGTGGGAGTCGACGAGGTGTTGTACCAGAAGCCCGCCGAGTTCAGCTGCGCGAGCGGTGTCCGGGGCTGGACCGAGGTGTTGGCGTAGGACTTGACCCCGCCGCCGGACTGGGTGGTGGCGATGGACCAGGACTTGATGCTGTTGACGGTCAGGCACTGCTGGCCGTGGTTCTGGCCCCAGACGTCGTTGTAGACCGTCCAGGTGCCCTGGGTGTACGAGCCGTACTGGTCGCAGGTGGAGTACACCTGGGCCTGCGCCGGGGTCGCGAAGCTCACGACCCCGGCGATCACGGCACCGACCAGGGCCGGCCGGCCGAACCCGGCCGACGCGCTCCTGATGGACTTACGGGGTTGCCATCTCATGTGTCCCTCCGAGGACGGCGAGTCCGGGCACGGGGTGGGTGCGGCCCAGCCCCGTCCGAGGCGCTCATGCAATTGATCGACACTTCGCTCTGCCCGCATACGGCGCTGCACGCGAAGGTGGGGGCGCGTGTCGTCGATGCGGCGCACTCGAGAACCGCGGGAACGGTGTTCTCTGCTTTTCACGTCCCGGGCCTGCCGACCGCAGGCGCGAAGTGTCGAAGCGCTTGTCAGTGGACATTAATGACGAGGCGTCGGCGCAGCAAGGCTCTGCGCAGCAAAAGGCACACTTTTTTCACCGGCGGAGAACACTGTCGAACATCTTCGATTATCCCCGTTCCGCGCCTGCCGCCGCGCTGCCCCCGGACCGCTGCCGACCGTGATGAGGTGGCGGAGGGTCCCGAGGCGTGCCCCGGACGCGTCCGCGGGGCAGCGCCCCAAAAACAAGCACGCGTGATTGCTTTTTTCGCCCGGCTGACCCACCATCATCTGGACCCGCGCACCGCGTCAGAGAGGGGCTGCCGTCGCATGCCCGGTACCGCAGCTGTTGCCAGTACGCCTGTCGGGGAGCCGCCGCCGCTGCGGATCGGAAACGCCTCGGGGTTCTACGGGGACCGGTTCTCGGCGTTCCGCGAGATGCTCACCGACGGGCCGCTGGACGTGCTGACCGGGGACTACCTGGCCGAGCTGACGATGCTGATCCTGGCGCGGGACCGGGCCAAGGACCCGGCGCTCGGGTACGCCAAGGGGTTCCTGCGGCAGCTGGAGGGGTGCCTGGGGCTCGCCGTGGAGCGCGGGGTGAAGATCGTGGTCAACGCCGGCGGGGTGAATCCCGCCGGGCTGGCGGAGGCGGTCGGCGCGCTCGCCGGCAAGCTCGGGATCGGGCTGGCGGTCGGGCACGTCGGCGGGGACGACCTGCTCGGGCGGGCCGGGGAGTTCACCGAGCCCGCCGGACTGCTGGCGGCCAACGCCTACCTGGGCGCGTTCGGGATCGCCGAGTGCCTGCGGGGCGGGGCGGACCTGGTGGTGACCGGGCGGGTGACCGATGCCGCGCTGGTGGTGGGGCCCGCCGTCGCGCACTTCGGCTGGGGGCGGACGGACTTCGACGCGCTGGCCGGTGCCGTGGTGGCGGGGCACGTGCTGGAGTGCGGGGCGCAGGCCACCGGCGGCAACTACGCGTTCTTCACCGAGCACGACACCCGGCGCCCCGGCTTCCCGCTCGCCGAGCTGCACGCCGACGGCAGCAGCGTGATCACCAAGCACCCGGGCACCGGTGGGGCGGTCACCACCGGGACCGTCACCGCGCAGCTGCTCTACGAGACCGGCGGGCCGCGCTACCTGGGCCCGGACGTCACGGCCCGGCTGGACACCGTGCGGCTGGAGCAGCAGGGGCCGGACCGGGTGCGGATCAGCGGGGTGCGCGGGGAGGCGCCGCCGGCGACGCTCAAGGTCGGGCTGAACCGGCTCGGCGGCTACCGCAACGAGGTGGTCTTCGTGCTCACCGGCCTCGACATCGAGGCCAAGGCCGCGATGGTCGAGGAGCAGCTGGCGCCGGTGCTCGGCGCGGACGGCCCGGCCGAGGCGCGCTGGACGCTGGCGCGCACCGAGCGGGCGGACGCGGCCGAGGAGCAGCAGGCCAGCGCGCTGTTCCAGCTGACGGTGCGTGACCGGGAGCAGGCGAAGGTCGGACGCGCCGTCAGCAACGCCGCCGTGGAGCTGGCGCTCGCGAGCTACCCCGGCTTCCACCTCACCGCGCCGCCCGGACCCGGCGCGCCGTACGGGGTGTTCAGCAGCGCCTACCTGCCGCAGGGGCAGGTGGAGCACTGGGCGGTGCACCCGGACGGCAGCCGCCATGCGGTCGGCCCCGCGCCGGTGACGGCGGAGGGCCACCCCGTGGAGCAGGACGTCGACTCCGTCGACTTCCCGAGCATCGAGGGCCCCACCCGCCGTGCCCCCCTCGGCCTGCTCGCCGGGGCCCGCAGCGGCGACAAGGGCGGCGACGCCAACCTCGGCCTCTGGACCCGCACCGAGCCCGCCTACCGCTGGCTGGCCGCCACCCTCACCACCGACCGGCTGAAGGACCTGCTCCCCGAGACCGCCGGCCTCACCGTCACCCGCCACCTGCTGCCCCGCCTGCTGGCCGTCAACTTCACCATCGAGGGCCTGCTCGGCGAGGGCGTGGCCGCCCAGGCCAGGTTCGACCCGCAGGCCAAGGCGCTGGGGGAGTGGCTGCGCTCCCGCCACCTCGACATCCCGGAGGCCCTGCTGTGACCGTGCTCGCCACCCGCCTGGACCCGGGCGGCGCGGAGTACCGCGCGCACCGGGCGGCGATGCTGGAGAAGCTCGCCGCCCTGGACGCCGACCACGCCAAGGCGCTGGCCGGCGGCGGCCCCAAGTACACCGAGCGCCACCGGGCCCGCGGCAAGCTGCTGGCCCGGGAGCGGATCGAGCTGCTGCTCGACCAGGACGCGCCGTTCCTGGAGCTCTCCCCGCTGGCCGCCTGGGGCAGCGAGTACCCGGTCGGCGCGGGAATGGTGACTGGCATCGGCACCGTCGCCGGCACCGAGTGCGTGATCACCGCCAACGACCCCACGGTGCGGGGCGGCGCCAGCAACCCGTGGACGCTGCGCAAGGCGCTGCGGGCCAACGAGATCGCGCTGCGCAACCGGCTGCCGCTGGTCAACCTGGTCGAGTCCGGCGGCGCCGACCTGCCCAGCCAGAAGGAGATCTTCATCCCGGGCGGCGCGCTCTTCCGCGACCTCACCCGGCTCTCCGCCGCCGGCATCCCCACCATCGCCGTGGTCTTCGGCAACTCCACCGCCGGCGGCGCCTACGTGCCCGGCATGTCCGACCACACCGTGCTGGTCAAGGAGCGGGCCAAGGTCTTCCTCGGCGGCCCGCCGCTGGTCAAGATGGCCACCGGCGAGGAGAGCGACGACGAGTCGCTGGGTGGCGCCGAGATGCACGCCCGCGGCTCAGGCCTGGCCGACCACTTCGCGCTGGACGAGACCGACGCGATCCGCCAGGCCCGCCGGATCGTGCACCGGCTGCACTGGCGCAAGGCCGGCCCCGGCCCGGACCCGGCCGCGCCGGCGCCCCGGTACGAGGAGGAGGAGCTGCTGGGCATCGTGCCCGGCGACCTGAAGGTGCCCTTCGACCCGCGCGAGGTGATCGCCCGGATCGTCGACGACTCCGACTTCGACGAGTTCAAACCGCTCTACGGCAGCAGCCTGGCCACCGGTTGGGCCAGCCTCTTCGGCTACCCGGTCGGCGTGCTGGCCAACGCCCAGGGGGTGCTGTTCAGCCAGGAGTCGCAGAAGGCCGCCCAGTTCATCCAGCTGGCCAACCAGCGCGACATCCCGCTGGTCTTCCTGCACAACACCACCGGCTACATGGTCGGCAAGGAGTACGAGCAGGGCGGCATCATCAAGCACGGCGCGATGATGATCAACGCGGTGGCCAACAGCACCGTGCCGCACCTGTCCGTGCTGATGGGCGCCTCCTACGGCGCCGGGCACTACGGCATGTGCGGGCGGGCCTACGAGCCGCGGTTCCTGTTCGCCTGGCCGAGCGCCAAGTCCGCCGTGATGGGCCCGCAGCAGCTCGCCGGGGTGCTGTCGATCGTCGCCCGGCAGTCCGCCGCCGCCAAGGGCCAGCCCTACGACGAGGCCGCCGACGCGGCGATCCGGGCCGCCGTGGAGCAGCAGATCGAGGCCGAGTCGCTGCCCGCCTTCCTCTCCGGCCGGCTCTACGACGACGGGGTGATCGACCCGCGCGACACCCGCACCGTGCTGGGCCTGTGCCTGTCCGCGATCCACAGCGCCCCGGTCCAAGGGGCCCGTGGCTACGGCGTCTTCCGGATGTGAGGGACCAACAGATGATGATCGCTTCCCTGCTGGTCGCCAACCGCGGCGAGATCGCCCGGCGGATCTTCCGCAGCTGCCGGGAGCTGGGCATCGCCACCGTCGCGGTGCACTCCGACCCGGACGCCGACGCCCCGCACGTGCGCGAGGCCGACACCGCCGTGCGGCTGCCCGGCGCCGCGCCCGCCGACACCTACCTGCGCGCCGATCTGCTGGTGGCCGCCGCGCTCGCCGCCGGGGCCGACGCCGTCCACCCCGGTTACGGATTCCTCTCCGAGGACCCGGAGTTCGCCCGCGCCGTGCTCGCCGCCGGGCTGACCTGGATCGGCCCCAGCCCCGAGGCGATCGCCGCGATGGGCTCCAAGACCGCCGCCAAGCGGCTGATGGCCGCCGCCGGGGTGCCGGTGCTGACCGCCGTCGACCCGGCCGCCGCCACCGCCGCCGACCTGCCGCTGCTGGTCAAGGCGGCCGCCGGCGGCGGGGGCCGCGGCATGCGGATCGTCCGTGAACTCCCCAAGCTAAAGGAGGAGTTGGCGGCGGCCCGGGCCGAGGCGGCGGCCGCCTTCGGGGACGGCGAGGTCTTCCTGGAGCCCTACCTGCCGACCGGTCGGCACGTCGAGGTGCAGCTGCTCGCCGACAGCCACGGCACGGTCTGGGCCCTCGGCGAGCGCGACTGCTCGCTGCAGCGCCGGCACCAGAAGGTGATCGAGGAGACCCCGGCCCCCGGCCTGGACCCGGCGCTGCGCGCCGAGCTGGCCGCCGCGGCCACCGCCGCCGCCCGCGCCATCGGCTACACCGGCGCCGGCACCGCCGAGTTCCTGCTCGGACCCGACGGCCGGTTCTCCTTCCTGGAGATGAACACCCGGCTGCAGGTGGAGCACCCGGTCACCGAACTGGTCACCGGGCTCGACCTGGTGGCCCTGCAGCTGGCCGTCGCCGAGGGCGAGGCACTGCCCGCCGAACCGCCGGCCCCGCGCGGCCACGCGATCGAGGCCCGGCTCTACGCCGAGGACCCGGCCGCCGGCTGGCAGCCGCAGAGCGGCACCCTGCACCACTTCGAGCTGCCCGCGGGCGAGGGCCTGCGGGTGGACTCCGGGGTGGAGAGCGGCAGCACCGTCACCGTGCACTACGACCCGATGCTGGCCAAGGTGATCGCCTGGGCCCCCACCCGGTCCGCCGCCGCACGCAAGCTCGCCGCCGCCCTCACCCGGGCCCGGATCCACGGCCTGACCACCAACCGCGAGCTGCTGGTCCGGGCCCTGCGCCACCCCGCCTTCCTGGCCGGCCGGGTGGACACCGCCTTCCTCGCCGACCCCGAACTGCTCGCCCCCGCACCGCAGGACAAGCAGCGCCGCCCGCTGGCCGCGCTGGCCGCCGCCCTGGCGGACGCGGTCGGCCGGCGCGGCGCGCTGCCCGCCGGCTGGCGCAATCTGCCCTCGCAGCCCCAGCAGAAGTGCTACCGCACCGCCGACGGCCAGGAGTTGACGGTCCGCTACCGGCAGACCCGGGACGGCCTGCGGGCCGAGGACCACCCCGGGGTGCGGCTGCTGGCGGCCGCCGCCGACCGGGTGGTGCTCGAACTCGACGGCGTGCGGCACACCTTCGCGGTCGCCGCGCACGGCGGCGAGGTGTACGTCGACACCGCCGCCGACGCGCACGCCTTCACCCTGGTGCCGCGCTTCCCCGAACCCACCGTCCAGCAGCTCCCCGGCGCGCTGCTGGCACCGATGCCCGGCACCGTGGTCCGGCTCGGCGCCGCCGTCGGCGAGCGGGTCGGCGCCGGGCAGCCGCTGCTCTGGCTGGAGGCGATGAAGATGGAGCACCTGGTCAGCGCCCCCGCCGACGGGCTGCTCACGGAACTGCGCGCGACCGCCGGACAGCAGGTCGAACTCGGCGCCGTGCTCGCCGTGCTGCGCCCGGACGACACCGACACCACCACCGAGGAGCACTCCGCATGACCGAGAGCCCACTGATCGAGACCCCCGAGCGGATCGCCCTGCGCCAGGCCGTCGGCGACCTGGGCCGGCGCTTCGGCTCCAGCTACTTCCTGGCCAAGGCCCGGGCCGGCGAGCACACCGACGAACTCTGGCGGGAGGCCGGCAAGCTGGGCTTCCTCGGCGTCAACCTGCCCGAGGAGTACGGCGGCGGCGGTGCCGGGGTCTACGAACTCTCGATCGTGCTGGAGGAGTTGGGAACGGTCGGCTGCCCGCTGCTGATGCTGGTGGTCTCCCCGGCGATCTGCGGCACGATCATCGCCCGGTTCGGCACCGAGGAGCAGAAGCGCGGCTGGCTGCCGGCCCTGGCCGACGGCAGCCGCCGGATGGCCTTCGCCATCACCGAGCCGGACGCCGGCTCCAACTCGCACCGCCTCTCCACCGTCGCCCGCAGGGACGGCGAGGACTGGGTGCTGAACGGCCGCAAGGTCTTCATCTCCGGCATCGACGGCAGCGACGCCGTGCTGGTGGTCGGCCGCACCGCCGACGCCCGGACCGGCAAGCTCAAGCCCGCCCTGTTCATCGTGCCGCGCGACGCCCAGGGCTTCGAGTACCGCCCGATACCGATGGAACTGGTCTCCCCGGAGCGGCAGTTCCAGGTCTTCCTGGACGAGGTGCGGCTGCCCGCCGAGGCGCTGGTCGGCGAGGAGAACGCCGGCCTGCAGCAGCTCTTCGCCGGCCTCAACCCGGAGCGGATCATGACCGCCGCGTTCTCCCTCGGGGTGGCCCGGCAGGCGCTGAACACCGCCGTGGAGTACGCCAGGACCCGGACCGTCTGGGACACCCCGATCGGCGCCCACCAGGGCCTGGCCCACCCGCTCGCCCAGTGCCACATCGAGGTCGAGCTGGCCCGGCTGATGATGCGCAAGGCCGCGCACCTCTACGACGCCGGCGACGACCTGGCCGCGGGCGAGGCCGCCAACATGGCGAAGTACGCCTCCGGCGAGGCCGCCAGCCGCTCGGTCGACCAGGCGGTGCAGACCCTCGGCGGCAACGGCCTCACCCAGGAGTACGGCCTGGCCGCCCTGCTCAGCGCCACCCGGGTCGGCCGGGTCGCCCCGGTCAGCCGGGAGATGATCCTCAACTACGTGGCCCAGCACAGCCTCGGCCTCCCCCGGTCGTACTGATCTGACCATAAGATCAGCGCACGCGTGTGGCCGCCGGTGACCGGGGTAGCACCTTCGGCGACCGGCGGCGCCGCCGCACGCGCGAGCCGGGCCGGGCCGGACCCACCGATCAGCAGGAGACGCCATGGTGTTCCGCAGCGAGTTCCCCGACATCCCGATCGTCGAACTGCCGCTCCACGAGACCGTGCTGGGCAACGCCGCGGAGTACGGTGAGCTGCCCGCGCTGATCGACGGCCTGACCGGCGAGACCCTCACGCACGCCGGACTGGCCGAGCTGGTCCGGCAGGTCGCGGCCGGCCTGGCCGAGGCCGGGGTGGCCCAGGGCGACGTGGTGGCCCTGCACAGCCCCAACTCCATCGCCTACCCCGTCGCCGTCTACGCGATCAGCCAGGCGGGCGCCATCCTCACCACCGTCTCCTCGCTGGCCACCCCCGAGGAGCTGGCCGGCCAGCTGCGCGACAGCGGTGCCCGCTGGCTGATCAGCGCTCCGGTCCTGCTGCCGGTCGCGTTCGCCGCCACCGCCGCCCCCGGCGGCCCCGAACTCGCCGGGATCTTCCGCACCGAGCTCACGCCCCGCACCGACATCGAGGGCCACCGCACCCTGGGCGACCTGGCCGCCTCCACCGCACCGGTGCCCGCCCCGGTGATCGACCCCGCCACGGACGTGGCCGCGCTGCCCTACTCCAGCGGCACCACCGGCCTGCCCAAGGGCGTGATGCTCACCCACCAGTCGATCGGCACCAACCTCAACCAGGTCGACGTGGTCCGCCCGCCCTACGTCGGCGAGCGGATGCTGGCCGTGCTGCCGTTCTTCCACATCTACGCGCTGACCATGCTGATGCACCGCCCGCTGCGGGCCGGCGGCGTGGTCGTGGTGCTGCCCAGGTTCGACCTGGAGCAGTTCCTGACGGCCATCCAGAAGCACCGGATCGAGGGCCTGCTGGTCGCCCCGCCGATCGTGCTCGCGCTGGCCAAGCACCCGGTGGTGGACCGCTTCGACCTCAGCTCGCTGCGCTACGTGCTCAGCGCCGCCGCCCCGCTGGACGCCGACCTGGCCGCCGCCTGCGCCGCCCGGCTCGGCCAGCCGCACATCCAGCAGGGCTACGGCCTGACCGAGCTCTCCCCGGCCTGCGCCGTCGACCTGCTCACCGACCCGCAGCCCTCGGCCGGCTCGGTCGGCGTGCTGATCGCCTCCACCGAACTGCGGGTGATCACCACCGACGGCTCCGCCGCCGAGCTCGGCACCGGCGAGACCGGCGAGATCCTGATCCGCGGCCCCCAGGTGATGAAGGGCTACCTCGGCCGGCCCAGCGACACCGACGCCATGGTGGACGCCGAGGGCTGGCTGCACACCGGCGACATCGGCTTCCTCGACGACCGCGGCTACCTGCACATCGTCGACCGGGTCAAGGAGCTGATCAAGTACAAGGGCTACCAGGTCGCCCCCGCCGAGCTGGAGGCCCTGCTGCTCGGCCACCCCGGGATAGCCGACGCCGCCGTGATCGGCGCCACCGACGCCGAGGGCACCGAGCGGCCCAAGGCCTTCGTGGTCCGCGCCCCCGGCGCCGGCCTGGACGCCGAGGCCGTGATGGCCTACGTCGCCGAGCGGGTCGCCCCGTACAAGAAGGTCCGCGAGGTCGTCTTCCTGGACGCCGTCCCGAAGTCGGCCGCGGGCAAGATCCTCCGCCGCGAGCTGCGGGGGAAGTAGCCGGACCCGGCGCCCCGCCCCCGGTCTGCGAGGATGCGGGTGCCCGGGGCGCCGGTCCCGGGCACCGAGCACGAAGGACCCCGCACCATGACCACCGCCGCCCGCAGGACCCCGCAGCAGGACCGCAGCCGCGCCACCCGCCGCCGGCTGCTGGAGGCGGCCGTGGACTGCCTGGCCGAGCTCGGCTGGAACGGCAGCACCGTCACCGTGGTGGCCGAACGGGCCGGCGTCACCCGCGGCGCCGCCCAGCACCACTTCCCGACCCGCGAGGACCTCTTCACCGCCGCCGTCGAACACGTCGCCGCCGAGCGGCTGGCCGCGGTGCGGGCCGACGCCGGCGAGCTGCCGCCGCCCGGCCCGGCCCGCACCGCGGCCGTGGTCGAGCAGATCGTCCGGCTGCACACCGGCCCGCTCTTCCGCGCCGCCCTCCAGCTCTGGGCGGCCGCCGCCACCGAGGACCCGCTGCGCGAGCGGATCGTCGCCCTGGAGAACCGGGTCGGCCGCGAGTCGCACCGGGCCGCGCTGGAGTTCCTGGGCCTGGACGAGGCCACCCCCGGAGTACGCGAATCCGTCCAGGCCACCCTGGACCTGGCCCGCGGCCTGGGCCTGGCCAACCTGCTGACCGACGACACCGCCCGCCGCACCGGCGTGCTGCGCCAGTGGACCGCGATGCTGCAGGCCGCTCTGGACGAGGGCGCCGCCGGCTGACCGCACCGTCACCCCCGGTCACCCCCGGTCGCCTCCGGGCCCGACAGCAGGCACCCTAGGTAGCGAGCCGACACACAGCCGAGCCGCCGGGTGGTTGCCGCCGATGGACAGACCAGCACCGCAGCACGACCCCGCACCCCTGGACGGCCACCGCCTGGTCCCGCTCGCCACCGCCCTGCTGGACGCCGACGGCGTGGTGCTGCACTGGAGCGAGGACGCCGAACGGCTGCTCGGCTGGTCGGCCGAGCAGATCGTCGGCCGGTACGCCGCCCCGCTGCTGACCACCGGTGAGCAGCGCACCGAGGTGCTGGAGCGCTACGAACGGATCCTCACCGGCCGCCGCTGGACCGGCCTCCACCCGGTGCGGCACCGGGACGGCCACGAGGTGCTGCTGGAGATCCACACCTACGGCATCGACGGCCCCGGCGGCCGCCCGCTGGTGCTGGCCACCGGCGCCGACCTGCACGCGGTGGAACAGGTGCAGGCCGACCTCGCGGTGCTGGACGGCTTCTTCACCCAGTCGCCGATCGGCATGGCCGTCTACGACACCGACCTGCGCTTCGTCCGGCTCAACGACGCGCTCGCCCGGATCAACGGCCTGCCCGTCGCCGACCACCTCGGCCGCCGGATCGACGCCGTGCTGCCCGGCCTGAACGCCGCCGAGATCGAGGCCGTGATGCGCCAGGTGCTGGTCACCGGCGAACCCGTGGTGGACGCCCGCTCGCACGGCCGCACCCCCGGCGACCCCCGGCACGAGCGCGCCTGGTCCGCCTCCTACTTCCGGCTGGCCGACCCCAGCGGCCGGGTGCTCGGCGTCAGCTCCTCGCTGATCGATGTCACCGAACGGTTCCAGGCCGAGGCTCGGGCCGCCCGCGCCCAGGAGCGGCTCACGCTGCTCGCCGAGGCCACCGCCCGGATCGGCACCACCCTGGACCTGCAGCGCACCGCCGAGGAGCTGGTGGCCGCCGTCATCCCGCGGTTCGCCGACTTCGCCACCGTCGACCTGCTCGACCCGATCCTCCAGGGCGAGGAGCCCGGACTGCTCGGCCCCGACCAGGGCGTGCTGCTGCGCGCCGTCGCCGCCGGCGACGCCTACGACACCGGCCTGACCGCCGCCGCCGACGCGGTCGGCACCACCTCCGCCTACGACTCGCACCGCAGCTACACCAAGAGCCTGCGCAGCGGCCGCCCGCTCTGGGTGCCCAGGATGGACGAGGCCAAGCTGCGCGCCATCGTCCCCCACGAGGACCGGGTGGCCCCCGGCATCGAGGCCGGGCTGCACTCCTACCTGCTGGTGCCGCTGCTGGCCCGCGGCATGGTGCTCGGCGGCGCCGAGTTCGCCCGTACCCAGAATCCGGAGCCGTTCGGCGAGGCCGATGTGGCGCTGGCCGAGGAGCTGGTGGCCCGGGCCGCCGTCTGCATCGACAACGCCCGGCTCTACCGCCGCGAGCGGGACACCGCGCTCACCCTGCAGCGCAGCCTGCTGCCGCAGGAGATCCACCGCACCCTGGGCCTGGAGATCGCCTACCGCTACCTGCCCAGCAGCGTGGTCAGCGAGGTCGGCGGCGACTGGTTCGACGTGGTGCCGCTCTCCTGCGGCCGGGTCGCGCTGGTGGTCGGCGACGTGATGGGCCACGGCATCCGGGCCGCCGCCACCATGGGCCAGCTGCGCACGGTCGCCCGCACCCTGGCCACCCTGGACATGGCGCCCGCCCAGGTGCTGGCCCGGCTGGACGAGACCGCCGACGGGATCGGCGAGGGCCAGTTCGCCACCTGCGTCTGCGTGGTCTACGACCCGGTGGACCGCAGCTGCACGCTCTCCAGCGCCGGCCACCTGGCGCCGGTGGTGATGGGCCCGGACGGCGACGCCCGGGTGCTGGAGATACCGCCCGGGGTGCCGCTCGGGGTCGGCGGGACCACCTTCGAGAACACCGAGTTCACCCTCCCCGAGGGCGGCATCCTGACCCTCTACACCGACGGCCTGGTGGAGCGCCGCGGCGCCGACATCGACGACGGGATCGACCAGCTGCGGCGCACCCTCGCCGCCCGCGGCCGCACCCTGGAGGCGCACTGCGACGCCGTGGTCTCGGCCCTGGTCCGCGGCGGCTCGGAGGACGACGTGGCGATGATCATGGCCCGGGTGCTGCCGCTGCCCCGGGACCGGATCGCCACCCTGCCGCTCACCGGCGAGGGCCCCACCCCGGCCGCGGCCCGCCGGTTCACCCGGGCCACGCTGGCCGGCTGGGGCCTCGGCACGCTGGCCGACTTCGCCGAACTGCTGGTCAGCGAGCTGGTCACCAACGCGCTGGTGCACGGCGGCGAGCCGCTGCGGCTGCGGCTCTTCCGGGACCGCACCCTCACCCTGGAGGTGGCCGACACCGGCCGGCAGCAGCCCCGGCTGCGCCCGTCCGGCTCGGAGGACGAGGGCGGGCGCGGGATGTACCTGGTCAACGAGCTGGCGCACCGCTGGGGGAGCCGGGCCACCGTCGAGGGCAAGGTGGTCTGGGCCGAGCTGGAGCTGCCGCTCGGCAGCTGAGGCCCGGCTCCGCTACCGACGGGGCGTCAGCAGCCGCCAGGCCAGCCCCGCGCCGGCCAGCACCAGTACCGCCGCCAGCACCGAGGCCAGCGCCATGCCGTGGGTGAAGGCCGCCCGGGCCGCCTGGGCCAGCGGCTCGCCGACCGGACCCGGCAGCGAGCGGGCCACCTCCAGCGCCCCGCCCAGTGACTGCTCGGCGGCCTGCGCCCGGTCCGCGCCGACCCCCGCCGGGGCGGCCACCGAACCGGTGTAGACGGCCGTCAGCACCGAGCCGAAGAGCGCGATGCCGAGCGCCGTGCCCAGCTCGTAGGCGGTCTCCGAGACGGCCGAGGCCGCGCCCGCCTTCGCCGCCGGGGCCGCGGAGAGCACCAGGTCGGAGGAGAGCGTGTAGACCAACCCCTCGGCCGTGCCGACGGCGGTGAAGGCCACCGCCAGCAGCAGGTACGGGGTGTCCTGCCGGAGCAGGCCGAGCGCGCCCAGCGCCGCCCCGAGCAGCAGCATGCCGCCGGTCAGCGCGCCCCGGGCGCCGATCCGCCGGGCCAGCCGGGCGGTCAGCATCGAGGCCGCCATCGCGCCGAGGAAGGCCGGCAGCTCGGCCAGACCCGCCGTCAGCGGCGAGTAGCCGCGCACCAGCTGGAGGTACTGCGAGGTGAAGAAGACCACCCCGGCCATGCCGAAGATGGAGATCAGCGCGCCCAGCACGGCCGCCGAGAACCGGCGGTCGGCGAAGAGCCGGACGTCCAGCAGCGGCGCCGCCAGCCGCAGTTGCCGCCGGACGAACCGCCACAGGGCGAGCGCGCCCAGCAGGCCCAGCACCGGCACCGGCCAGTGGCCGGGCCCGTGCACGGCCGCCTCCTTCACCGCGTACACCACGGCGATCAGGCCGGCCATCGAGAGCAGCACGCTGGGCAGGTCCCAGCCGCCCTGGCCCGGGTCCCTGGACTCCGGCAGCAGCCAGCGGCCGAGCACCAGCAGCAGCACCATCACCGGCAGGTTCAGCAGGAAGACCGAGCCCCACCAGAAGTGCTCCAGCAGCACCCCGCCGAGCAGCGGCCCGCCGGCCGCGCCCGCGGTGGCCGCCGCGCCCCAGATGCCGATCGCGGTGGCCCGCTCCCGGGCGTCCGGGAAGAGGGCGCGGATCAGCGACAGGGTGGACGGCATGATGGTCGCGCCCGCCAGGCCGAGCAGCGCCCGGGCCGCGATCAGCAGCCCGGGGCCGGTGGCGTAGGCAGCCAGCAGGGAGGCGGCGCCGAAGGCGGTGGCACCGCAGAGCAGCAGCCGCCGGCGGCCGATCCGGTCGCTCAGCGCGCCCATGCTGACCAGCAGGCCGGCCAGCACGAAGGAGTAGACGTCGCCGATCCAGAGCAGCTGGGTGGCGCTGGGCGCCAGCGTCTCGGTGATCGACGGGATGGCCAGCACCAGCACGGTCGCGTCGATCGCGACCAGCAGCACGGCGAGCACCAGCACGGCCAGGCCGGCCCAGCGGCGGCGGGGTGCGGCGGAGGGTATCAGGGAGGGGGAGGTCGGGGACGGCAGGACGGTGCTCAAGGGAGTTCTCCGGGTCTCCGGAAGGGGGTGCCTGGATGTCGGTCAGTCAGGCCGGCGGGCGGCGCCGCCGAGGAAGAGTTCGATCAGGGCGTGGGCGCTGTCGCGCGGGGCGAGCCGGCCGTCCTGGATGGCCCAGCCGACGCCGGCCAGCAGGTCGAAGAAGGCCTCGGCCAGCCAGCCGGCCGGCAGCTCGATCCGGAACCGGCCCTCCTGCTGCCCGCGCAGGAAGAACGCCCGCACCCGGTCGCCCTGCTGGTCCCAGAGGGCGAGCAGTTCGGGGTCGTCGTAGAGCTGGTTCTCGCCGGCCAGGAAGGCGCAGAGCGCGGCGTCCGGGACCAGCCGGTCGACGAGGCGGCGCAGGGTCTGCTCCGTGTCGCCGTGCTCCAGGCGGACGGCGTCCAGCGCGTCCCCGTAGCGGCGCAGCGCGAACATGCCGACGGCCTGCAGCAGCGCCTCGCGGCCCGGGAAGATCCGGTGCAGCGAGGCCCGGCTGATCCCGGCGGCCCGGGCGATCTCGTCCAGGTGCGCCGTGGGATTGCGCGACAGCACATCGGCGGCTGCCTTGAGGACTGAGTCGGGATCGATCGCCATGAGATAAGGATAGCTCATGTGAGACATCCATGTCTCATGTGAGGCGCGAATGATCTGTGCGGCGGGGATGCGAACGAGTGTTCGAATGCGCTAGTCTGGGGGAGCGCGAGCAGGCCTGCGGCACCTCTGGGCGCCGGGGCATGCGAAAGGGCGCCGGAACGGCCCGTGCCGTGCCGACGCCCTCGGGCGTGCGGGGTCAGCTCTGGTTGTAGAAGCCGCTTTCGTCCAGCGGGCGGTCGATCACCATGACCTCGACCTCCGGCGGAGTGAGCAGGAAGACCCGGCGGGCGATCCGCTCGATGCCGCCCTGGGTGCCGAAGACCAGACCGGAGGCGAAGTCGACCATGCGCTTGGCCTCGGCGTCGTCCATCTCGGTCACGTCCATCACCACCGGGGTGCCGGCGCGCACGTGCTCGCCGACGGTGCGGGCCGACTCGAACCCGGTCGGCTTCACCGAGACGATCCGGGTCGGGTTGGGGAGCGCCGGAATGGTGTCCGCACTGCCCCATTCGTCCTCGTACACCGCGGCCGGGTAGCTCCCGGACGGCATCAGCCACCCGTTGTGGTGCTCGTCGCGAAGTGCTCCCATGCCGCGCCTCCCTGTCCTGTTCCCCGGTCGGTTCCGTCTGCGGTGCGGCTGCTGACGCGTCATCCACTCGTCGGAACTGTCCGAGTATCGCACTGATCACCGCATCGGCGCCCGCCCTGGCGCGCCGTTGGGGTGGTGGTACGTGCCGGCGGCACACACCCTCCTCGTACAGAGCGGACGCCGCAGGTCGGCGAAGGGTTCCAGGAGGGCGGCCGGGATCACCCGATTGCCCCTGACGTCAAGCGCAGTTGACATCCGGTCATTCGCCGGTGACGCCGTCCAGCGCCTCCCGCAGCAGGTCCGCGTGCCCGTTGTGCCGGGCGTACTCCTCGATCATGTGGTTCTGGATCCAGCGCAGCGTCACATCCTCGCCGCGGCGCTGCTTGCGCCCCACCGTCTCCAGCGGGAGCCCCGCCACCGCCTGCTCGGCCAGCTCGACCTGGCGCCGCAGCACGGCGAAGGCCTCGGCCGGATCGGCCCCGGCCACGCCGTTGATGTCCAGGTCCTGGTCCTCCTCCGTGAAGTACAGCGGAGGGCGGTCCTCGCCCAGCAGGACCACCTGGTACCAGTACTGCTCCACCTCGGCCAGGTGGCGGACCAGGCCGAGCAGGCTCAGGCCGGACGGCGGCACCGAACGGGTCCTCAGCTGCTCCGGCGTCAGACCGGCGCACTTCAGCAGGAGGGTCTTGCGGTGGTAGTCGAGGAAGGCGGCCAACTGCTCCGCCTCGCCGCCGCTGTAGGGCGGGTCGACGCGCTCGGACGGTGCGGGGCTGTTCATGACGGACATTCTGGAGCAACGGGAGCGGGCGGGGCGAACGATTTCCGGACCGGCCTGCCGGGGCCGCGACGGCGGGAGCTAGCCTGTGCCCGGTCAGTCGTTCGTACCGGAAGTCGCCGAGGAGCCGCCCATGTCCCGTCCCGTCACCCTGGTCACCGGCGGCAGCCGCGGGATCGGCGCCGCGCTCTGCCGGCGGCTCGCCGCCGACGGCCACGACCTGGCGATCGGCTACCGGCAGGACGAGGAGGCCGCCCAGCGGGTCGCCGAGCAGGCCCGCGCCGCCGGTGCGGCCGCCGTGCCGCTGCGGCTGGACATCGCGGTGGAGGCCGAGGTCGAGCGGTTCTTCGACCGGGCCGCCGAGCAGCTCGGTCCGATCACCGGCCTGGTCAACAACGCCGGGGTCACCAGCACCGCGGGCCCGCTCGCCGACCTGCGCACCGAGGACCTGCGCCGGGTGGTCGACGTCAACCTGGTCGGCTACCTGCTCTGCGCCCGCCGGGCCGCCCGCGAGCTGGCCGCCGGGGGAGCGATCGTCAACGTCTCCTCCGCCGCCGCCACCCTCGGCAGCCCCGGCGAGTACGTGCACTACGCGGCGACCAAGGCCGCCACCGACGCGCTCACGATCGGGCTGGCCAAGGAGCTGGGCCCGGCCGGCATCCGGGTCAACTGCGTGGCGCCGGGCACCACCGACACCGAGTTCCACGCGCTCGGCGGCGAGCCCGGCCGGGCCGCCCGGGTCGCCCCCGCGATCCCGCTGCGCCGCCCCGGGCGGGCGGAGGAGATCGCGGCGGCCGTCGCCTGGCTGCTCTCGCCCGACGCCTCGTACACCACGGGCGCGGTGCTGCGGGTGGCCGGCGGGCTCTGAGGGCGCTGAAAGGGGGTCAGGCCGTGGCCGCGGCGCGGCGGTCGCGCCAGAGGGTGGCCAGGCTGGCCGCGCCCGCCAGCAGGATCACCGCCGTGGAGAGCAGGAAGGCCGGCGACCCCGGCCGGCCCGCCGAGGCACCCGCCACCGCGTAGGCGGCCGTCGCCGGGAGCACCCCGAGCGCCGTACCCGCCAGGTAGGCCGGCCAGCGCACCCCGCAGAGCGCCGCCCCCAGGTTGACCGCCTGGAACGGCACCCCGGGCACCAGCCGCAGCACCAGCACGCTGCGGAAGCCGCGCTCGGTCAGCTGCCGGTCCAGCGCCGTCAGCGCCCGCCCGCGCAGCAGCGGCCGCAGCGCCTGCCGCCCCAGCCCGCGGCCGAGCCCGAAGGCCACCGCCGCGCCCAGCGTGGTGCCCGCCACCGCCACCGGCACGCCCCAGCGCGCCCCGAAGAGCAGCCCCGCCGCGACGCTCAGCGCGGGCTTGGGCAGGAAGGCCAGGGTGCCGAGCGCGAAGAGCGGCACGAACGCGGGCGCCCGCCAGCCGGCCGGCACGGCGTCGACCAGCGTCCGCGGGTCCCAGAACGCCGCCGACCCGGCCGCGGCCGCCAGCACCGCCAGCAGCAGCGCGAGCCGCAGCCAGTGCGCGCGCGGCACGCGCGGCGCAGGGGCGGTCGGGGTCTGGGGATCGGACACCCGCCGAGCATGTCACACGGGCGAGTCGGCCCTGGCATCAGTGCCGACCGGCGCCTCGTGCACGACCTTGCCGGGCCCGCCCGCCGAGCGCAGCGCCCCGGCCGTCAGCACCAGCATCGCCGCCAGCGCCGTGACCAGCCCGAAGGAGACCCGCAGCGAGCTGGCCTGGGCGACCCCGCCGACGATCGCCGGGGCGATCAGGCCCGAGGTGTAGGTGACGGTGGCGACGCCGGCGATCGCCTGGCTCGGGTTCGGCCCCGCGTGGCCGGCGGCCGCGAAGGCCAGCGGCACCACCACCGCGATGCCGATGCCGATCAGCGCGAACCCGGGGATCGCCACCGCCGGGCCGGTCGCCGCCACCACCAGCACGCCGCCCGCCGCCGCCACCGCCCCGCCCGCGCGGACGGCGCGGACCGGGCCGAGCCGGCGCACCACCGCGTCGCCGGCCAGCCGGGAGACCGTCATGGTGCAGGCGAAGGCCGTGTAGGCCATCGCCGCCGTGCCCGCGGCCGCCCCGGTGACATCGCGCAGGTAGACGCCCGACCAGTCCATGCCCGCGCCCTCGGCGAAGACCGCGCAGAAGCCGACCAGCCCGATCACCAGCGCCGAGCGCGGCGGCAGCGAGAACCGCGGCGGGGCCTCGGCCTCCGGCTCCGGCCGCAGGTCCAGCACCCGGCCGCAGACCAGCTGGCCGGCCACCAGCAGCAGCGCGGCGGCGATCAGGAAGTGCAGGCGGGGGGAGAGCAGCTGACGGGCCGCCAGCGCGCCGAAGGCCGCCGCGACCAGGCCGCCGAGGCTCCACATCCCGTGCAGCCCGGACATGATCGTCCGGCCCAGCCGGGACTCGACCGCCACCCCCGCGGCGTTCATCGTGACGTCCGACATTCCGGCCGTGGCGCCGAAGACCGCCAGGCCCAGGCAGAGCCAGGGCAGGCCCGGCGCCAGCGCGGGCAGCACCAGGGCCAGGCACCAGAGCGCCAGCAGCAGCCGCAGCGCCGCCCGGCTGCCGAGCCGGTGGGCCACCCGGCCGGCCAGCGGCATGGCCAGCGAGGCGCCGATCGCCGGCATCACCAGCGCCAGGCCGAGTTGGCCCGCGCTGAGGTGGAGCTGGCTCTGGATCGCCGGGATCCGGCTGGCGGCGGTGCCCGAGACCGCGCCGTGCACGGCGAAGACCACGGAGATGCCGAGCTTGGCCCGGGCGACCGGGCGCTCGGCCGGCGGCTTCGCGGCGCGCGGAGAACGGTTCAGCGGCATGGTGGTCCCTCCCGTCGAGTATGGCAGCCGGTAAATTATCAGGAAGGGACCCTGATAGATAGCGAATAACCCGATCTGGAAGGATGCCGAGCCATGACAACCGCCCGCACGGCCACGCCGAGCACCGCCCGTGCGATCAACGACCGCCTGGCACTCGACCTGCTGCTGAGCCACGGGCCGCTCACCGCCACCGAGCTGCGCACCCTCACCGGCCTCTCCCGACCCACCGTCTCCGACCTGCTGGAACGCCTGCAGCACGGTGGCCTGGTGGACATCGTCGGCGAGCGCGGCGAGGAGCGCCGGGGCCCCAACGCCCGGGTCTACGGGCTGCGCGGGGACCGCGCCCACCTGGCCGGCATCGACGTGCGCACCGTCGGCGTCACCCTCACCATCGCCGACCTGGCCGGCCGCACCCTGGCCACCACCTCGCTGCCGGTCGACCCCGCCGCCCCGCCCGCCGACTTCCCGGCGCAGGTGCTCAAGGCGCTGCGGGACGCCGGCCACCGGGTCGGCGTCAAGCACCTGCACACCGTGGTGGTCGGCGCCCCCGGCCTGGTCGACCCGGCCACCGGGCAGCTGCGCTCCACCAGCTCGCTGCCGCACTGGCACGGCGACCTGGTCGCCGGACTCCGGGCCGGCCTCTCCGCCGAACTGATCCTGGAGAACGAGGTCAACCTGGCCGGCATCGCCGAGCACCGGCTCGGTGCGGCCACCGACCGCGACACCTTCGTGCTGCTCTGGCTGGGCCACGGCACCGGCGCCGCCCTGCTGCTCGACGGCCGGCTGCGCCGGGGCGCCGCCGGCGGCGCGGGCGAGATCGGCTTCCTCCCCGTGCCCGGCACCGTCGGCCTGCCCGGGCCGCACACCTGCGACGGCGGGTTCCACAGCCTGGCCGGCAGCGCCGCCGTCTGCGAGCTGGCCCGCGCCCACGGCCTGCCGGTGCCCGCCGGCCAGGGCGACGACGCCCCCGCCGCCGAGGCCGCCGTCCTCGCCGCCCTCGCGGCCGGCCCGGCCGGCGAGGCCTTCCTCGACGAACTCGCGGCCCGGGTCGCCCTCGGCGTGGCCGCCGTCTGCGTGCTCCTCGACCCGGGGTGCGTGGTGCTCGGCGGCGAGATCGGACGCGCGGGCGGGCCGGTGCTGGCCGGGCGGGTGGAGCGGCGGCTGGCGGAGCTCTCGCCGATCCGCACCGAGGTCCGGGCCGGCACGGCGGGCGGCGGGGCGGTGCTCAGCGGCGCGGTGCTGATCGCGGGGGACGCGGTGCGGCGGGCCGTGTTCGGCGGGCCGTGAGCGGCGGTTTCGCCCAAACAGCGGTGGGCGGCTCCGGCCGCACGCTAAGTTGATCGCCAGGCGACGGACCGTCAGCACCCGGGGGCGCTGACCGGAGCGGGGGGCGGCATGGACCCACTGGTGAGCGCGGCGGTGCAGTTCCTCTCGGCGGCGGGCGCGGGCATGGCCGGCGAGGTCGGCAAGCGGGCCTGGGAGCTGGCCGGCCTCTACTACCACCGGCTCACCGGCCGCCCGTCCCGCGCGCCCGCCGGCGGCTCGGAGCGCGAAAGGGTGATCGGCGAGCTGGTCGCCCGCGCCGCCGACGATCCGGCGCTCGCCGCCCAGCTCGCTTCGTGGGCCGCGGCCGCCGGGCCGTCGCCGTTTCGCCCCGGCGCTCCGGTGCCGCGCGACCTGCCGCTGACGACACGTCACTTCACCGACCGCAAGGACCTGCTCGCCGCCCTCGATCGCGAGGCCGCCCGGCCGGC
Source organism: Kitasatospora sp. NPDC006697 (assembly GCF_042869935.1). Lineage (NCBI taxonomy): Bacteria > Bacillati > Actinomycetota > Actinomycetes > Kitasatosporales > Streptomycetaceae > Kitasatospora > Kitasatospora sp. NPDC006697. Next base: position 230,871 of record NZ_JBIAGU010000007.1, on the reverse strand, counting down.
CGACGGCTCGGCCCGCGTGGTGCAGCTGTGCGGTGGCTCCGGATACGGCAAGGGGACCCTCGCGAATCACTGGGGGCACGGGGCGAAGGACCGGTTCCCCGACGGACAGCTCCACCTCGACCTGCGCGGCGGCGGCAGCCCGGAGAGCGCGCTGCGACCGGAGGCCGTGCTGCGCGCGCTGCTCCGCCGGCTCGGCGTGCCCGCCGAGCGGATCCCGCCCGCGCTCGCCGACCGCACCGACCTGTTCCGCACCTTCGTCGCCGACCGGCGGCTGCTGGTGGTGCTGCACCACGCGCACTCCGCGGCCCAGGTCGCGCCGCTGCTCAGCGCGGCCCCCGGGGTCCTGGTGCTGGTGACCGCCGAGCGGCCGCTGGACCACCTGGAGGCGCTGGTGCTGAACGTCGGCCCGCTCGCCGCCAGGGATGCCCGGCAGCTGCTCACCTCGGTGGCCGGAAAGGAGGCGGTCCGGGCGGCCAAGGCGGTGCTCCCCGGCGTGCTGGAGCGCTGCGCCGGCTCGCCGTACGCGCTGCACGCCGCCGCCCGCCGCCTCGGACGGCAGGTCGCGGGCGCACCGGTCGGAGGCGACCCGATGCGACTGGCGCTGGAGGACGGCTACCGGGAGCTGGACGCCGACGCCGCCCGGCTGTTCCGACTGGCCGCGCTGCGCCCGTGGCCGGTGCTGACCGCTCCGCTCGCCGCCGCCCTGACCGGCCGCGAGAGCGAGCAGGCGCTCGCCGACCTGGCGGCCGAGGGCCTGCTCGAGCCGGTCGGCGGCGGCTACCGCTACCGCGACAGCGCCCGGCGGTACGGACAGGAGCTGAGCCGCCGCGAGGACGGTGACCGGGCGGGCGCGGAGGCGATCGTCCGGGCCGTCGCACACCTGCGGGACTTCGCGCTCGCCGCCGACTACTCCGCCCTGCGGGACCGGCCGCACCTCAGTCCCCGGTTCGAGGAGTTCGGGCCGGACACCTACCCCACGCCCGGTGAGGCGATCTCGGCGCTGGATTCCGCACTGCCGAACCTGATCGAGGCCGTCGTGACGGCCGAGCACTTCGGGCTGGCCGAGGAGGTCTGCGAGCTGGTCGAAGGGCTCTGGGCGCTGCAACTGAAAGTCGGCCGGAACGACGAGCTGGTCCGCGCCCTGCAGATCGGCGACCGGATCGGCATCCAGCACTTCCGGGGCACACCGATCGCCGCCCGGCTGACCACCCAGCTGGCCTTCGCGCTGATGGACCTGCAGCGCCACGGTGAGGCCGAACAGGCCTTCGCCCGTGCCGCCGTCACGGCCGACCAGGCCGGCCGGCCGATGGGCCGGGCCACCGCCGTCGAATCCGTCGGCCTGCTGCGCCTGAGCCGGTGGGAGTACGCGGAGGCGCTGGAGAAGTTCACGGCCGCTGCCGCCGTCCTGGAGCTGATCGGCCCGGACCACCCCGATGCCGACAAGGCGCCGCGCGCCCGGGCGCTGCTGCACCGGCACAAGGGGCGCGCGCTCAGGGGGCTGCAGCGGCAGGAGGAGGCCAGGGCCGAACTGGCCGTGGCGATCCGGTTCTTCCGGGGCGAGGGCAAGGAGGACTACAACCTCGCCCGCTCGCTCACCGACCTGGCCGAGTCCTACCTCGCGAGCGGGGAGCCGGAGGCCGCCCTTCCGGTGATCGACGAGGCGCTGGTACTGCTGACGGCCGAGAACGCGACCCAGCACGTGGTGTACCTGCGGGAGCTGCGGGAGAGGTCTACGGGGTCAGCGCACTGACCGTCACCCGGTGCTCCGTCAGCCCGAGGCGCAGCGTCGGCCCGCCGGCGGCGTCCGCTCGCGCCGCGTGCACGGCACTCGCCCAGGCGGCCGGGTCCGCGTCCGTACCGGTGAGCCGCAGGGCGAGGCCGTCGCGGGTCAGCACCGTGCAGCTGTGCGGGGTGTCCACCCAGGCCGCGAGCGCGCAGCCGACGTAGCGGGCCAGCACCTCGGCGGCCCACTCCAGGGGTGAGCCGAACCGGGGGTCGCCGGCCGGGCCGTGGCGGTGGATGACGTCGGCGAGGGAGAGCACCGAGGGGTCGAGGGTGTCCTCGTGGACGGCGAGGTGGCGGTGCGCGTGGGCCGGAACCTCGGCCGGTTCGCCGTCCAGGTCCGCGAACCGCCGCAGCGCGAGGGTGCCGTCGGGCTCCCGCCAGGTGAGGACCGTCAGCGGCGCGGTGCGCACCGGTGGCTGGTGGGCGGGCAGCGGGAGCGGGTCGAGGAGGGCCGGCGCCTCGGGTTCCGGGAGGTCGAGCAGGCGGTAGCAGTGCCCGCGCAGCAGGGCGGCGGACCGGCCGGGGGCGGAGCTGGTGAGGGCGGCCGGGGCGGTGGGCACGGGCCGGGCGAGGGCCGACTCCAGCTGGGGCAGGAGCGGCTGGTCCGGGTCCAGCACCGGCGCCGAGCCGACGAAGCGGGCGACCGGCGAGTCCGGCGCCAGCCCGTCGAGCGCCGCCGAGCCCAGCAGCACCGGGGTGCCCAGGGCGGCCGCGTAGAAGGTGACGGAGCCGAAGTCGCCGAGGACGAGGTCGGCGGCGAGCAGTGCCTGGCGCCAGTCGTGCAGCGGGTCGACCAGGGTGAGGCCGGCCCGGGCCGCGCGGTCCAGCCAGAGGCGGAGCTGGCCGGGGCCGTGGCCGTGCCAGATGTTGGGGTGCAGCACGGCGGCCAGCCGGTACTCGTCGGCCGGGAGTCCGGCGGTGAGCCGGGGGAGCAGCCGCGGCAGCACGTCGGCCGGGCCGCCGTCGCCGAAGAGCGACTCCGGGTTCCAGGTGGAGTTCAGCAGCACCAGCCGCTGGCCGCGCCGGACGCCGAACGCGCGCCGGTAGCGGTCGCGGAGCGGGCGGGCGGCGAGCAGGCGGTCGTAGCAGGGGTCACCGGCGAGGACGGCGGCGGGTGCGGCCTCGGGGCAGGCGGCGAGCAGGCGGGCCAGCTGCTCGGGGTGCGAGAGCACCAGGGCGTCGGCGACCGGGCGGCCGTCGGAGAGCAGCCAGGGACGGGAGAGCCCGAAAACGGGATCGGAAGGGCCCTTTCGCCCTTTCGCCCGCTCGACGCTCGACGCTCGACGCTCGACGCTCGACGCTCGACGCTCGACGCTCGACGCTCGACGCTCGACGCTCGACGCTCGACGCTCGACGCTC